>CALFGG010000065.1 GCA_937958235.1 uncultured Candidatus Saccharibacteria bacterium | reverse complement strand
ACTGAGTAAACCGGCTGGCTTATCGAAGACCACTACATGTTCATCTTCATAAATTGTGGTAGGGCGAACTTTATCAGCTTCTTGTTGTTTTAGATTGGCATTTGTAAGGGTTTTCGGGAGGATTAATTCAATAACTGAATCTTCGGTGAGTGGCGTATTTGGCTTGGTGGCTACCTTGCCGTCAACCTGGACATAGCCAAGCTTAATGAATGATTGAAGGGTGTTGCGATTGTAATCTGGGTATTTCTCAACAAGGGTATGATCTAGGCGAATACGTGGTTTCTTGGTATCTCTTTCCGTCAAAACAAGATCGTCATTAATAACGCGAGAAAGTGAGGGCTTACTAAATTTTTTACCAGTTCGATACATTGCTTATATTATAATATATTTATATTTAAAATCAAGCTTAAGCTACCTGAGACCAATAGATTTTTGCACCTTAAAGAGTGTCTGATTGGCTTTTTGTGTAGCATAAGCTTCGCCTTCAGCTAATAGGTCAAGAATGGTTTGATCAGGAATATTGTCGGCTTTTGTCTGAAAATCAGAGAGGAAATTCGATACCGTGCTTGCTACTTGTTTTTTGAAGTCTCCATAACGACTTTGATTGGACCATTTTTCAATAACAGTAGATAGTGGCTGATCGCTAAGTAATGCTTCAATTTGTAAGAGATTGGAGATACCTGGTTGATTTTGGAAATCAAAATTGATATTCGCCAAAGAATCGGTGGTGGCGGACATAATTTTCTTAGCGGCCTGTGCAGGGGTATCTGACATCATAATTTTACTATTATCAGAATCGCTGGATTTACTCATTTTCTTTTCTGGATTCTGCAAATCGCGGATACGAAGACCAGAAGGAGTGTCTTTATCTTGATTACTGAAAGTATTACCCAGTGTCTCCATGAATTTAACTTGATCTGTGGTTTTTTCGGGAATTGTAAAAATTTCACCATACTTACGGTTGAAACGTTCTGCAATATTGCGTGTGAGTTCTAGATGTTGGAATTGATCTTCACCGACTGGTATATAATTTGCGTCATAGAGTAGAATATCGGCGGCCATGAGAATTGGATAATTGAAGATACCAACGTTGGTTGAACTGTCGTTATTTTGACTTTTTTCTTTGTACTGAGTCATGCGTAATGCTTCACCCATTGAGGTGTAGCAATCGAGAATCCAGCAAAGTTCAGAGTGCGCAGGAATGTAAGATTGGCGGTAGATATGAATATTGGGATTAATTTTGAGGCCAGCCGCAAGATAATATTTTAGTTCGCGGATAGTGTTTTGTTGTAGATTTCCATCGATGCTACTAATGATTGAATGTAGATCAGGGATAAATATATTAACGTGATGAGTCTCAGAGTATTTATTGGCTAAACGCACCATGGGAAGAAGGGCGCCTAGAAAATTTCCGAGGGTTATTTCGGAATTAATGCGAATGCCAGTGAGAATTGTTTTCATAGTTTCTCCTTGTGGAAGTTAATTAATCTTGATAGAAGAATGGATGTCCACTACTATAGAAAATTATACTTTAAATCTTGGGCTTGGCAAGTTTACTATAATTTATAGATTTTAATTTCGGGATAAGGGCTAATAGACAATAAAGCTTAGATAAAAAAGCCTCTATAAAAGAGGCTAAAACGAGTGAATTTATTGGTTATGCAGGTTCTTTAAAAAGTGGGATAGTTCTATTATTGTTCTCCTTGATGTTGGCCAGTATGTACTGGTGACGGAAACGATCAATGATGTCCATGATGGATAGCCCAGCTTCGTGATCACCGTCAAATTTTACAACCAGAGTATAGCCATTTGGTGCGCCTTGCAATTCTATGAATTTACAATGGTAGCCGATTAGCATGGACCTGAGGTTGCTTTGGTTCCTTCTTGATACTTCCACATTTGCGATTAACTTCATACGCATATAATTCACCTCCTAAGGTACTCCCCGTTTTGTCAGTAGTATATCAGATATATAGGAAATAAAAAAGATCTGATTTTGCAGATCTTAGGATATGGTGGAGCATAAGGGATTCAAACCCTTGACCTCATCAATGCGAATGATGCGCTCTATCAGCTGAGCTAATGCCCCACATATCTTTAGTATACTATAAAATCTAGTTTTCGCGGATGGCTTTAATGATTTGGCGTAGATTTGGCTTAGTGCCATACATCAAAACACCGACGCGATAGATTTTTGCGGCAATAATGCCAATTAAGCCGGTTGAAACTAGAAGGATGATAATTGAGCCAAGAATCTGGATAAAGGGGACTTCGCTCATGGCAATGCGAGTAAACATGGCCATAGAAGAGGTCAATGGGAAGAAGGAGAGGAATTGCATGGTGGGATTGTTAATGTCGGTAGAGTTCATGGCTGATGAAGTAATAACAAAACCAACGGCGAAAATCATCTGGACAAGTAGGAGAGCAGAGGACATATCTTCAACTTTAGAGACGGTAGAACCCATAGCGCCGAAGAGGAAGGAGTAAATTAGGAAGCCGAGAATGAAGAAAATAATAGCGTAGACTACTAGTGAGCCTGGAATATTGAAAAGGATGCCAACGAGAGGGTTCTTCTCAAAATAGGAGGCGTTGTATTGGTAGGAGAGGATAGCGAAGCCAAAGATGACTAATAGTTGAGAAAGACTGGCGGTAAAAGCGGCCATGATTTTACCAAACATTAAAGATGCTGGCTTGGCGCTAGTAATTAAGACTTCCATGGCGCGTGAGGTTTTTTCGGTGATAACACTCATGGCAACTTTTTGGCCAAAAAGCATTATAACTAGGTAGAGAACAAAAGTCATGATGTAGGCGTACCAGAAGTTCTTGCTGCCTCCTTCGTCGATATTCTCTATCTGATGATTGATGGTAAGGTCCTGAAGACCAGCAATCTGGGAGGCACTGAGGCCATGTTTTTGTAGATAATTACTAGTATAGAGTCTTTTTAGCGTCTCGTTCATGATTTCAATGTTTGGATCTTCTAGCAAGGCAACATTAGTGAGATAGGTGAAGGATTTTAGGTCACTACTAACTAAGAAGGCAGAGGAGACAGTCTGGTCTTTTAGCTGCTTTTTAATTTTGTCCGTATCGTCGTATGTAATTTTGACATCTTTCTGTGGAAAACTACTTATAAATGCAGGTAGTAAGGATTCAAGATCTTTACGATCCGATTTTATAAGGATGACAGTTTTCTGCTCTTCGTTTGAGTGAGATGATTCGTTGGTCTTAATGGTTGCCTGGATTCTTGGCATAAAGAGCCCGCCAACTACGAGTAGGGTGAGAACCAAAGTGGTAATTAAAAAAACCTTATCTTTAAAATACTTGGTTAGTTCGTGTGTAAAAATTGTGAGAAATTGTTTCATATTAGGCCCTTTCATTACCTTCAGATTGTTTAATTTCAGCGATTTCCTTTTCGTCGCCTGCGTATTCGACAAAGATGTCGTTCAAGGTTGGCTCCATAATACCGATACTGTCGATATCGTATTCCTTGATTAGTTTCTGCATCGTCTTTTGTTTATCTTCCGGTTTCTTGAGATGTAATATAATATTTCCGAAATTATCTTTCTCAGCTTGCTCCGGGAAGGTGTCTAAAATTTGCTTTTCATCCTTAGACGAGATTAGGAGTTTGTCTCGCTGATAGCTCTGCTTAATCTTCTTTATGTTGCCCGAGATCATGATTTCACCATTTTTAAGGATTAAGATATCATCACAAAATTCCTCAATGTAATTCATTTGATGACTGGAGAAAATAACAATCTTATTCTGTTTGACTTGCTCTTTAACCACGTTTTCTAGAAGTTTGGCATTGACTGGATCGAGGCCAGAAAATGGCTCATCAAAAACTACAATATCTGGATCATGAGCGATACTCGAGATGAGCTGGATCTTTTGTTGATTCCCTTTTGAGAGCGTGTCAAGACGTTTGTCTTTATACTCAGTCATATTGAGAAAATCGAGCCAATAGTTAACTGACTTGATGGCATCTTTTTTATCCATTCCTTTTAGTGTTGCAAAATAAATAAGCTGGTCGAAGATTTTTTCTTTAGGATAAAGGCCGCGCTCCTCCGGAAGATAACCAAAACTGACAGTTTGATAATTGATTGGTTTGTCGTCGACATAAATTTCGCCTAAGGTAGATTTAAATACATTCATCAAGATACGAATGGTAGTGGTTTTACCGGCTCCGTTGCGGCCAAGTAGACCAAAGGCATGCCCACTTTTTACGGTGAAACTGATATTATTAAGCGCAGTTTTTTGCCCGAAGATCTTTTTGATATTTTTAAATTCAAGTTTCATTAATAGCTTCCTTTCTTAATTATTTATAATGGCGGGTACTGGAAATTTTAGGGATAATTCAATAACTGCTTGATGGATTTTGCTTAGTTGATTTTGGATGTCAGGTTGATTCAACCCTTCTTCGTTTTTTGCTTTGAGACAGAGATCCATCACTTGTTTCATCCAGTCTGCAATCTGCTGCATTTCGGACTCCTTCATGCCTCGTGTGGTGATGGCTGGAGTGCCCAGACGTACGCCAGATGGACGGAAGGCTCCACCTTTGTCGCCTGGCACGGCATTAGCGTTTAGAGTAAGTCCAACGAGGTCGAGGGCGCGTTCGTAGAATTTTCCGTCAATGCCGAAACTTTTTTGGACATTGATTAGAACTAAATGATTATCTGTACCGCCGCCTTGTAATATAAATCCGTGTTTGATTAAACTATTTGCTAAGGCTTTTGCATTAAGGACGATTTGCTTAGCGTATTCTTTAAAGCTCGGCTGTAAAGCTTCAAGGAAGGAAACGGCCTTCGCGGCAATGATATGCTCTAGTGGACCGCCCTGGGTGCCTGGAAAGACGGCACGATCAATAAGGATAGGGATATTTTCTAAAGTATGCTCAGGTTTTTTGAGGGGTGAAGCGACGTTGCCATTGGAGAGAATAAGTCCGCCACGAGGGCCACGTAAAGTTTTATGGGTAGTGGTGGTCATAACGTGAAAACCATAGTCAAGGGGGTTGGGGTGGACGCCGCCAGCAATTAATCCTGCAACGTGGGCCATGTCGGCCATGAGGAGGGCGCCAACTTTTTGCCCAATTTCGGCGATACGTTTGAAATCTGGAATTTTCATGAATGCGGAATAGCCAACTAGTATAATTTTTGGCTGTTCAGTCTCGGCGAGATGTTCAATTTCTTCGTAATCAAGATCACCATCATCAGTAGTGCCATAAGAGATAAAATTGTAGATTTTGGCAGACCTAGTGACTGGAGAACCATGAGTGAGATGGCCACCGTGGCCAAGATTCATGGCAAGAATTTTATCACCAGGCTGGCACCAGGCAAAGTAAACAGCTTCATTAGCATTGGCGCCAGAATGTGGCTGGACATTGGCGTGATCAGCATGGAAAAGCTTCATGGCCCGTTCGATGCCAAGACGCTCAATGCGGTCAACATTAGTTTGTCCGCCGTAATAGCGATAGTTTGGAAGGATTTGTTGTGAGATTTGATCTTCGTTCCAGTGGAAATTAACATCTGGTTTACGTTCTTGAATTTGTGTTTCTTGCCAACTTAATCCTTCGAAGGAGGGATATCCTTCCGAGTATTTATTAGTAAGAATGGAGCCCATAGCCTTTAAAACATTAGCGGAAACGTAGTTTTCGCTTGGGATTAATTCGAGTCCTTCGGCTTGGCGAACTTCTTCCTGCTTTATTAAATTAAAGATGGGGTCTTCCTGTGTATTGTGAGAAAAATTTGACATAACTATATCCTATTTAAAAATTTATGAACGTTTTTGGTATAAGTTATGGATATAATTTAGATCATGAATACCTTCCTTATCTTCAATTATATCACTGTTCTGGCCGAGTTTGGTGACCGTATATTTTGATTTATCAAAGTCCGGAAAATAAACGTCGGCTTCAGCATCTTCACCATCTACTTCTGTTAGATAAATCTTGTCGCAGTGAGGCAAGAATTGTTGATAAATTGATCCACCGCCAATGATAAAAAATTCCTGGGAGTCATTTTGATGATCTTTGATGAACTGGTTTAGATCATGTAGGACTGTGACTTCTTCAGGGAAAGTTGGCTCTTCATCTGGTGAAAGTACATAATGTTTTCGACCAGGAAGGAGCCTAGGGAGACTAAGAAAGGTGGTGCGTCCCATAACGACTGGGTACCCAATAGTGGTTTGTTTGAAGAATTTTAGGTCCCCAGGGATATTAAAAACTAAACCGCCTTTTTTGCCTAACTCGCGGTTTTTGCCGATAGCTGCAATAATACTGAAACTCATGTATGCTCCTTTGAAAAATATTAATTACCTTAAAGACTATTCTGTGACCGGCATAATAATGCGACCTTGATGTCTATAGTCAATTA
The DNA here is from genome assembly GCA_937958235.1 of uncultured Candidatus Saccharibacteria bacterium. Classification (GTDB taxonomy): domain Bacteria; phylum Patescibacteriota; class Saccharimonadia; order Saccharimonadales; family Saccharimonadaceae; genus Nanosyncoccus. Next base: position 17,526 of record CALFGG010000065.1, on the reverse strand, counting down.
ATTGAATGTCTTTTAATTCCTTGGAATTATCAAACTTGAAGAAGTCGTGAATATCTGGATTAATATATAGTTTTGGGGCCTTATAAAGCTCACCGTCTTTTTCGATTTTCTCATCCCGACGCCGCAACTGCTCTTCGATGCCTGGTATCTGATTTTCATAGATATGAGCATCATTAATCACATAGGTCATTAGACCTGGTTTTAGATTGCAGACTTTGGCGATAAGATGGCAGAGTACGGCATACTGGGTGACGTTGAATGGCATTCCAAGGGGAACATCGTTTGATCTTACAGTAACGATGAGATTGAGCTTTTGATTGTTATCTGAAACACTCCATTGGGTATTCCAAACACAAGAAGGGAGAGCGGCGGTTTTGATCCATTCATTTTGCCATAAGGACATAATCATACGACGGTTGGTGGGGTCATGTTTAATTGTCTCAATTAGACCTTGAGTTAATTGATAGCGATTAACGATCCAGCCGTAGGCGGTACCAATGGTGTGGGCAAATTCTTTACCAAAATGTTTACCTTGATAATTTCCTTCCGCATCGATTTCCCACTCGTTCCAGATTTTAATTCCACGTTCTTGTAGCCAACGCACGTCGTTGCTTTGAGCTTGGTAGAACCAGAGCATTTCAAGGACGGCGGTTTTAAAGGCGACAAATTTGGTGGTGAGGATGGGAAATTCTTCTGATAGGTCGAATTGTAAGACTTGGTGGGGTAGGCGAATGGTGGTTGTGGGTTTAATGGTTTGAGCTAGGTGATTCGGGAAATTAGACTGGATATCTTGATTGGTTTTTTGATCAAGAACTTTCGGGTTTGTAGTGACACGTTCACCGTTGTTGAGAATTTTTTGACATAGCTCTAGATATTGCTCGTCGAACTTGCTCATATGACCTCCATTTTTAATTAGTATAGCATTCGGTTTAGAAATAAAAAAGCCCCAGCAAAGCTGGGACTAAAGGAAGGTATGTATTATAGGGCAAGTAATCTAGCCTTTTTAGATTTCCATTGATCAAACCATTCGCCACGTACGTCAATGACTGCTGCTTTTAATATTTTGTAGAATATGTCGTAATAGTAGCAGTTATGTTGATGTATAACGAGACTGGCGGCAAAAATATCTACTAGGGTTTCACTGCCCATAATTTCAGCTATTTTCTCTTCCCCCTCAGATATATGATGATTGTACTTACTGTGCAAGACACCATAATACCCAGATGATTCGTAGATGAGACCACGCAGGATCGCGTCAAGCTTATCTGCTAACTTACATAGATCACGGAATATTCTATCCTCTACTGAAAGCGTATCAGGATCTTGAATGTAGATTTTAAAATCCCTCAGAATCTGCTTACGAAGCTTGCGTTTTGCGTATTTTAACCTTTTCTTCAAGCAGACGTATTCCTTGTTGTCGGCATCAGGATCCCTAAGTGGATTGTCAGGTATATCACCGTTCTCTGTTTCACCAAGATCGTGATACTGCATAAAGAGTATGGCACGATCAAGGATACTCTTGTCGATTTTTTTACCATACCTGTCACGAATTTGTTGGAGTAAAGCTACTGCTCCAAACGAATGTTGTGACAATGTTTCTGGGCATAAAGCCTGATCTGGATGCATTTTCTTGGCAGACCCATAATTTATGAAACCGGAGCGTGGGAATTGATCCATTTTCCTAAAATTGAAATAGTGCCTCCAGATTAGGTCTGGACGTTTTTTGGATTTTTCCCTTCTCTTCATCTCATGATATTGCTTAGGTGGAAGACCACAGAAATCATCATCTGGAGCTAATTTGATTTTATTTGGATCGTAATTCTCTTTTTGCTTTTCGTTATCTGTCATATCAGATACCCCCTTTTCTGAAAACTCGGTTGTAGATACATCCTGATTTGACGTATCTCTGTAACTTATAAATATCGCGTCACCAGAATTCATGGCTACGATGTCGGTGCCTTGTTCAGGCGTTAATAAGTAGATACTAAATTCGCCACTGTTGCTAAAATCTATAAAATAATACATAAGATTCCTCCTTTTTAATGTACTTAAGACTCAATAGAAACATCAAGCTTTAGCTTGCTTTCCTCGTGTATTATCTCTGGTATTATATAACTCATAAGCTTTAATCGCAAACATAACCAGGACGATTTTTATGTTTGACTCGAAAGTTTTTAAGCTTGATTTTTTATAGAAATGATATTAGAATATCCCCTAACTTATTGTTCTTTAAAAAAGGAGGTTTAGCTATGGAGAAGAAGGTTTTATTGTCTGAGGATGAAACTGTAAAGACAATCAGTACATTTTTAAGAGGTTTTGCAAGTACTGGAACACATGTGCAGACATTGACGGCGCTTGGCTATGCGAGGTCAAAACATGCGGGTCAGATGAGACGGTCGGGAGACCCATATATCTTGCACCCTCTTAAAGCGGCAACTTTTGCCATTTCAAATGGGATTACGGACGATGTTTTAATTGCTGCTATTATATTACATGATGTGCCGGAGGATACGATGACACCGATCACGGAATTACCATGTAATAGTGAAGTAAAGCATGCGGTAGAATTAATGACTTATCGTCGCTGTGATGGTGAGTCTAAATTGTCGGCAAAGCGCAGATATTACAACGGCTTGATGGAGAGTAAATATGCGCTTTTATGTAAGGCGTATGACAGAGTGAATAATCTGTGGACCTTATGCGATCTCTCGCGAGAGTCGGTGGTAAAAAATATATATGAAACCGAATTCTTCCTGATGCCACTTTTAAAGGACGGGAAAGAATTGTGGCCGGAATTTGCAAACCAAATAAGTGGCCTGCGGGATATCTTTCGCGGTGCAATATATTTTTATGCCAAGACTTATGGCTTTGAGATGCCAAAGGACGAGCCAACCGATGATGAGTGGTCGGTGATACTTGGTGAATAATGGGAGGATTCTATCCTCCCTTTTTTAGATTTATTATTTCGTGGTTTACGTTTTTTATGGTATAATGTGGTTATTGGGGTATTAGCTCAGCTGATTAGAGCGCTTCGCTGGCAGCGAAGAGGTCAGGAGTTTGAATCTCCTATACTCCACCAGATTGTAATTAAAACTCACCATAACGGTGAGTTTTTTTATAAGTATTGTGGTTATCTTTATTTTTTTACTTTATTTTTGGTAGGTGTGACGCCCTAAATACAAATAATTTTGAAAATAGATAATTTAAAACTACGGTAATAATATTGCAAAGTAACTTCCAAATCAATTTATCATGATGAAAATGATCGACCATGAGCCACATGATTAAAACTTCCACAAAGAGGGTTATAATTCTAGCAATTAGAAAGTTGATTATCTCTTTTGTAGTTTCTTTTCTCGACTTGTTTTTGCTTTTAAAAACCCAAATTTTATTTGTGACAAAAGCAAAAATAACAGCAATGATCCAAGCGATAACGGTGGCCGGAATGGTTTCGACTGCTGTGAATCTTGAGAGGGCCCAGAAAGAAATCAGGTTGATCAAGGTTGTAAGTACACCGAAAAATAAGTAGGCAATGAGGTGTTCATATTTCAGAATGAAATTCTTTAAATCCTTAATTGAAGTAAAAGCTTTAAGTAGGTCTTTTAACATAAGTTTATTATATCACTAGACAAAAAATACCCCAAATGGGGTACTCTTTGTCCAATTTGCGTAAATAATTAACGCTTGGAGAACTGTTCGCGCTTTCTTGCAGAGCGAAGACCGTATTTTTTACGTTCTTTCTCACGAGGATCGCGTTTGATGAGGCCAGCTTTCTTAAGAACTGGACGTAGGTCAGGAAATTCTAAGGTAAGAGCTTTAGAGATAGCTAGTTTAATAGCATCAACCTGACCAGCAAGACCACCACCTGATACGAGGATGGTGATATCAAACTCTTTTTGCTTACCAGCAAGAGCTAATGGATCAGTAACCTCGGCAAGAAGTGATTTGTTGCCTGAAAGGTAGTCAAGAGCAACTTTGTTGTTGATGGTGATTTCACCTTTACCCTTGAATAGGCGAGCACGGGCGGTTGCAGCTTTGCGACGACCAAGACCGTAGGAATATTTGGTAGTAGCCATTATTTGATCTCCTTTGGATTCTGAGCAGCGTGAGCATGTTCAGCGCCATTAAAGACGCGGAGACGAGCTAAACGATCTGCTGCAAGCTTATTTTTTGGCATCATGCCCTTGACAGCTTCTTTAAGAGCGTAAGAAGGATCTTTTTCGATAACTTCTTCAAGTCTTAATTCTCTTAATCCACCTGGGAATCCACTGTGGCGATAGTATTTTTTATCAACCATCTTGTTACCAGTAACTTGAATGTTCTTGGCGTTAATGACAATGACATAGTCACCATTATCAACATGTGGAGTGTAGGTAACTTTTGATTTACCCATAAGCTTGTCAGCGATGACGACTGCTAATTTTCCAAGTGGAAGAGTGCTGGCGTCAATAACAAACCATTCGCGTTTGATTTCTGCGGTTTTTTGGCTAAAAGTTTTCATTACTTAGCCTCCTTTTTGAGGTCGAGATTGATGGAATCAACAAAGGAGATGGTTGCCATTTCGGCGTGATCACCTTTTCTGAAGCCAGTGCGTTCGATTCTTAGATAACCTGAATTACGCTTGATTTGTGGTGCAATTACATCCATTAAGAGATCTGCAGCTTCGAGGTTATCGAGGCGGGAGATGAGGAGGCGACGATTTGCGAGGCCACCTTTCTTAGCGACTGTAACTAATTTTTCGGTACCACGACGCATTTCTTTAGCGCGGGCAAGCGTAACGGTAATTGCTTGATATTTGATCAGAGAACACATCAGCCCACGTAGTAGAGCCCTTCTCTGGTCGGTTTCACGGCCGAATTTACGACCTTTGTATCCGTGGCGGTGCATTTAAATATTTAACTCCGTTAACTTTTGTTTAACTTCGTCAAGCGCCTTTTGTCCGAAACCTTTAAGTTCTTTGAGGTCGGTGTCTGAGAGGACAACGAGATCGCGGATGGTACGAATTTCGTTATTAACAAGTGCGTTGGCGGTACGGGCTGAGAGGCCAAGCTCTTCAATTGGGAGCATAAGACCTGCATCTTCCGCTTCTTCTTTTGAACCTGGAGCAGGTGCTGATTCAACAACAGTGCTTCCAGCAAAAGCTTTATATTGGTTGAGGAGGATAGCGGCAGCTTCCTCGAAGGCTTCTCTTGGGGTAATGGTGCCATCAGTCTCGATAGTAAGAGTTAATTGATCCAAGTTGGTATCTTGGCCAACACGAGTCTTATCTACATCGAAACGAACACGCAAAACTGGGGTGAACACTGCATCAAGGGCGATCATATCGCTGTGGATGCGTTCTTCACTAGCAGCTTCGATTGGAAGATAACCACGTCCTGACTCAACGATGAAATGCATCTTAAGAGTGTAGTTTGGATCGTCGATGTGGCAGATAACCTGGTTAGGGTTTGCGATTTCGACATCGCCAGTGAGTTTAATATCACCAGCAACAACACGTGCATCACCATCTTTTTCAGTTTGATCGCTGCCTTTAATCTCAAGAGTAAGTTCTACTGGAGCGTCAGTGTGACACTTGAAGCGAATATTCTTAAGATTTAGCATGATGTCAATGACATCTTCACGCACACCCTCGATAGCAGTAAATTCATGAGTGGTGCCCTCAATACTGAAAGAAGTGATGGCAGCACCTTTGATGCTAGAGAGTAGAACACGGCGTAGCGAGTTTCCTAAAGTGTGACCATAGCCGTGATAGAGCGGCTTGATAACAAATGAGGCGCTACTAGCGGACAATTCGTTAACTTCTGCAAGATTTGCTTCGTGAATTACTTTTGTTGTCATTGTTCTCCTTAGCGTGAGTAATACTCAACGATTAGTTGTTCATTAATGCCGGCTTCTGCTTCTTCGCGTTTTGGTGTACCGGTGATTTCAATCCTCATTTTTTTAGCATCGGCCTTTAACCAGCTGAGTGGCTGAACTCCAGATGCGGCAACAGTATTCTCAAGATTTTTGAAGTATTCTGACTTGACTGATTTTTCACGAACTTCTAGGACGTCGCCAGCTTTAAGGCGGATTGATGGAATATCAATACGACGGCCGTTGAGTAGGAAGTGACCGTGAGAAACGAGTTGACGTGCTTGGCGACGGGTGGTCGCAAAACCTGCACGAAAGACAACGTTGTCTGCGCGGCGTTCGAGGAACTCAAGGAGGTTTTGACCAGAAAGACCTTCGGACTTCTGTGCTTCCTTCATGAGCTTAGCGAACTGTTTCTCTAGTAGACCATAGAGACGGCGAACTTTTTGTTTTTCACGTAGCTGGGTAAGGTAGAGACTACCACCACGAACACGCATATCACCGTGTTGACCTGGAATACCAGATTTTTTTGCCATAATCTTATGGGCTTTTGGTGCGAGGGCAAAACCTTCGCGACGACTTTGTTTGACGATTGGAGATTTATCTCGTGCCATTACGGTTTCCTCTCTCCCTTTGGACGTACACCACCATGAGCGATTGGTGTTTGGTCGGTTATACTATCGATTTTAATTCCAAGGCCGGAGAAGGCGCGGATTGCGCTATCGCGACCAAGACCAATACCTTTGACGTAAACGTCAACTGAACTGAGGCCGTGATCTTTTTTGGCGATTTCACCAGCTTTTTCGGCAGCAATTTGGGCTGCATAGGCGGTACCCTTCTTAGAGCCACGGCAGCCATTAGCTCCTGCGGATGACTGAGAAAGAACCTGACCTTTTTTGTCAGAAACACTAATAATAGTGTTGTTGAAAGTGGCTTTGATGTGTACCTGACCGGAAGTCACGACACGTTTGCCTTTTTTACCTTTAACTTTGGTAGCTTTTACTTCCGCTACTTCAGCTTGTTTTACTTCTTCTGTCATTCTAATTACCTCTAAGTCTTACTTGCTGCTTTTGGTTGTGCTCCACCGACCGCGATCGCCTTACCCTTACGTGTACGTGCATTCGTACGAGTACGCTGGCCGTTGACTGGAAGTCCAGCCTTGTGGCGGACACCTTTGTAAGAATTGATGTCCTTAATTCGTTTGATATTGTTTGTAACGAGGCGACGCAGATCACCTTCGACTTGATATTTGCTAGAAATAATGTCGTTGATTTTCTGTTCTTCAGCCTCGGTGAGATCTTTCACCCGAGTGGTAGGCTCAATTTTAGCCTCCGCAAGGATGGCTTTTGAGGTTGTGCGTCCGATTCCAAAAACGTAGGTTAGAGCAATCCAAACCTGTTTTTCGGAAGGGATGACAACGCTAGCAATTCTTGCCATTCTTAACCCTGCCTTTGCTTATTCTTAGGTTTTTTCTTGTTGATGACACGAAGAACACCTTTGCGGCGTACATAAATGTCATCAGGGGAGATTTTCTTTACACTTGCACGTACTTTCATTTGTGTAAAAATCCTTTCCTTATTAAGCTATTCCTAGGTACTCCTCTAGTTTCACTAGCGGAAAGTGGCTATAAGTTTCGCCAAGATAGCGGTTGATATTATTTGAGGCGGAAGCTGATACGGCCCTTAGTAAGATCATAAGGGGTGAGTTCAACCTCTACCTTGTCACCTGGCACAAGACGGATAAAGTTTTTGCGCATTTTTCCGCTCATGTGCGCAATAATAATATGGCCATTCTCAAGCTCCACTCTAAACTGAGTGTTTGGTAATGCATCGACGATGGTGCCGCCGAGTTTAATTACTTCCTTTTGACTAACCATAAATTACTCGCTAATTATAACAAAAAATAATTAAAATGTAAATATTGGCTTTTATATTGACCAGTAGATTTTGGTTAATCGTTTGAAGCTTGTGATTAAACAGTGATTTTTTCCATTTCATTAATAGCTTTGTCTCGATAAATAAGATCTTCTCGTTTTTTGAATCCAAGTTTTTCCCAAAAAAGGTTACCGAGATTATTATTGGAGAAGACAACCAAAGCGACTTTATTAATACCTTCGTTTTTTAAGGCAGCCAGTGATGATGTTACGAGTTTTTGCCCGATACCTTTCTTTCTAAAATTCTCGGAAACTGCAGTGTGATAAATATAGCCCCTTCGTCCATCATGTCCCGTAATAATCGTTCCAATAATTTTATTATGTAATGTGGCTACAAAACATGTATTTGGATTACGTTGCAAGAAAATATTAATCCCTGTTTTTGTATCATCTAAATTATTTAAACCCATTCCTTTGGTTAAAGTCCAGAGCTTATAAATATCATCATAATCCTCGATGGACATTGGCCTTATGTAAATATCATTCATATTCTACTTTGCTCTATTATATTCGAACTGCTCTTAAGAATTGACGTGATAGATAGGTTCTTTGTAAATTCGACCATTCGCCGGTACAAGTTATGATACTAATTGATTCCACTCCTTCAACGGGTGAAGTCTGCATGGAGCGCATTTTTTGATTGGCCTCTTTTAAAGTATAGGTATAGTTATCGTAGACTTGATAAGTATATTTTGTGCCATCACCCATTTCGATGATGATATGGTCGCCTTTTTCAAGTAGAACAAGATTCTTGAAGACGCCTTGCATAGTTGGACCACCATTGTGTCCATCAAGAATAGCAGTACCGTTTTTACCCGGAAGACTGGATTTAGTGTACCATCCAACGTCAAAAATGCTGAGTGGGACTGCGATAGCGCCTGCGGCGGTTTCGTTCACAGGGAGAATTCTTGCATTATTTACACCAATTTTTTCTATACTTAAAAAGCGTGGCTGATCGGCAGCGACGATATAGTTTTGTTTTTGATCGTTGGTGATAATTGTTTCGTCGACATCTGTACTATCGATGGAGATGTCACCAGAGGTGCGGGGCTCTATGCGTTCTTTGCCTTCTTGAGATTTGTAATATTGATTTTCCCAGATAGCTAGTCTTGCGATTACTACTATGAAAAGGATCAGTACAATAATTTTTAGAATCGTGCTGATATGTAGTTTTGATCGTGTGTTCTTTAATTGCATATATCCACCCTATATTTCTTATTTAAAGTCGTCGTAGGTGACCATCAGGGCGCGAGAGTCAACTTGACGTAGATTTTCAAGAGCAACCGTTACAACGATAAGAAGACCAGTTCCGGAGAGGGATAGGCCCATTGGTGAGCCGGTAAGGATGATAAAAATGTAATCAGTGATAAACGGAAGCATGGCGATAAGGCCAAGTGAGATTGAGCCAAAGAGATTTAATCGATTAACAACATTATCAAGATATTTAGCGGTTGTTTTCCCTGGTCTTACTCCTTCGATGAAGCCACCTTGTTTTTGTAGGTTATCAGCAATCTCATTAGTGTTAAAAATGATTGTTGTGTAGAAATAAGTGAAGAGAACAACGAGAATGAAGTAGAGCGCAGGATAAACAAACCACTGCGGAGTGATACCGTTTGGATATAACTTAGTGAAGTTCTGAGCATTTGGTGCGGTAAAGAGTGACGTGAGCGTAGCTCCAATATTGTTGTCGGGTTTAATTGTAGTAAGGAGTTGTCCAAGTAATGAAGGCAGGGAGAGGAAGGCGGTTGCAAAAATAACAGGAACAACGCCGGCGGCAATTAATTTAATTGGGAGAATAGACTTAATACCACCATAGGTGCTATTGCCGTGTACGCGCTTGGCGTAATTGACGGTAATAATTCTCTGTGCTTCATTTAGTTTAACAAGCCAATAGAGGGCGAAGATAATTGCAAGACCCATGATGAGAAGCGTCCAGAAGACCGTAGGATTGACAGGTAGATTAAACCATCCAAAGAGGTTCAAGGTGCCGTATTTGGTTTCAAAAAGACTGTGGGTAAGGCTAGCTGTTGTGGTTGGGAATTGAGAGATGATACTAGCAAAGATTACCATCGAGATACCATTACCAACACCCTGTTCGGTAATAAGTTCACCGAGCCACATTAATATGATTGAACCTGCTGTCATGGTGGTGATTGATAGAATCCAGTCACGAGTGGTTGGCACAAAAGATACGGTGTTAGTCGCGGCGATCGACTGGTACAGAATATAGATATAGGCAATAGATTGGACGATGGCTAGAGGTACGGTGATCATGCGGGTCCACTGATTGATCTTGCGGCGTCCTGTTTCGCCATCTTCGGAGAGCTCTTCTAGACTTGGAATAGCTTTGGTGAGAAGTTGAAAAATAATAGAGGCGGTGATGTATGGAGAGAGTCCAACTAGGATTATGGAAAAAGAAGCGAGGCCGCCACCTGAGATTAGGTTTAGGAAACCGGAGAAATCAGATTTTGAAATTAGATTAGAAACAGCATCCTTAAAGGTTTTGGCATCTCCCATTGGTACTGGAATGTGTGCGAGTAAACGATATGCGACGATGATGCCAAAAACAATGGCAATACGTTTTAACATGTCTTTGTTTTTTAGGGATTTGAAAATTGTCTTGAAATGCATTAGGACCTCTCTTGTATTTACTTATATATAGTATCATAAACTAGACAAAAAATAACCCCAGGAAGGGGTTATTTTTAATATGATCTATTCTGATACTTTATTTTCAGCTTTTGGACGAGCTGGAACTTTAGCTTTAGTAAAGTTACCACCTGCCTTTTTGATCATCTCGATAGCAGTTTTACTGGCAAATTGAGTCTTAAGATCAATTTTAGCTTCTAGCTCACCACGGGTAATAACCTTAACTTTGACGTATGGGTTGGTGATGAGGTTTGCTTCAGCGAGAATGAAGTTGTCAACAATGCCGGATAGACCATTAAGGTTATCGGTGTAGACAAGCTCTGCTTTCTTGTGAAGAGACTTGAAGCCTTTAAGCTTTGGAACTGCTTGCATAAGAGCACGTTGACCGCCCATGAAGGTTGCTGGCATTTTGCGGTGACCAGTACGAGCTTTTTGACCCTTGGTACCACGGCCTGCAGTTTTACCACGACCAGCTGCGATACCACGACCGGCGCGGGTTGGGCGAGAATTGCGCTCAACGATTAACTCATTGTACTTCATTATTTATTCTCCTTTTTGGAGGTTTTACTTTTTTCGATAGTAGTATTCCATTTTGCGCGTGGAACTTGCTGTCTGAGGCCTTCGATAACGGCATAAGCAATGTTTACCTTATTGGTTGAGCCAAGTGATTTGGAAATTAAGTTCTTAATTCCAGTGAGGCCAATGACAGAACGGACGATACCGCCAGCGATAATACCGGTACCAGGAGCGGCAGGCTTCATTAAGACGCGAGGACCCGTGGTTTTGGTTTCAACTTCGTGGCAGATTGTCTCTTCGTTTAAGTTGAAGGTGATCATGTTCTTTTTAGCAACACGAACAGCTTTTTGTACGGCAGTAGTAACGTCACCGCCTTTTGCTACACCGACACCAACTTTATTTTTCTTATTACCTACGGCAACAAGAGCTTTAAAGCGCATACGGCGACCGCCTTTGACAGTGCGAGAAACGCGATCGATATTGATGGTGATTTCTTCAAATTCTTTTGGTGCATTGTCGGCTTTAACGCGGTCACGACGTGTGTTTTTACGCATTGGTCGACCTGACATATCGCGGGTCTGCTTGGTAGCGGCAACTTCGTCAGTCATCTTTAAAGTACCAGACTTATTGACAACTTTTGGTTGCTTTGGAGCAGTTGTATTTGCGTCGGCCATATTAGAACTCCAATCCTTCCTTACGAGCTGCATCGGCGAGTGAAGACATGCGTCCAGCATAGAGTCTTGATCCTCGGTCGAAAACAACCTTGCTGATATTTGCTTTTTTAGCTAATTTGGCAATTTCAGTACCAATTTGAGCTGCTTTTTCTGACATTGAACCAGTCATTTTCTTACCAACAGTTGTTGCGTAGGCAAGTGTAGACATAGTGTCATCGTTAATGATCTGTGCAGTAACGTTTAGATTACTGATGTGGACAGTAAGACGAGGACGCTCCTCGGTGCCGTGGATCTTAGCACGGGTTCGATTTGCACGAAAAACTTTATTCATTATTTCTTTCCTGCCTTTCCTGCCTTACGGAGAATAACTTCGTCAGCATATTTAATACCTTTACCCTTGTATGGTTCTGGTTTCTTGAAGGCGCGGATTTCTGCTGCAGTTTGACCAACTTTTTGTTTGTCAATGCCAGAAACGATAATTTCCATCTTGTTAGTTTTTAGCTCAACGCCTTCTGGAGCTGAGTATTTAACAGGATGTGAGAAACCGAGAGACATCTCAATTTCTTTTGGTCCGCCTGAAAGACGATAACCAACACCATTAATCTCAAGTTTCTTTTCAAAACCTTGAGTGACGCCAATGACGGCGTTATTCAAAAGTGCGCGCTGTAGACCATGCCAAGAACGGGACTTTGGTTCGTCATCTTTACGAGTGACGATAGCTTTTCCGTCTTCGATAGTGACTACAACGTTTTCCTGAACAGGAACCTCGAGTGAACCTTTAGGTCCAGCGACAGTAATAATCTGTTCGCCGACCGTGATTGTCACTCCTGCAGGAATCTGTACAGGTTGTTTTCCGATACGACTCATATCTTCCTTTCAATTAATATCTGTGTAATTTTATCATATTATGTTAGATATCGCAAATACGCGTAATAGCTCACAACCTTTGCAATAAAATATTGCACAAAATATGATAGTTTCTATGAAGAATGTATAGGGTTTTATTCAGCAAAATTACACTCTTGTAATTGTTTCTCGTAGACTTTCTTGAAGGTGAGGTTTTGATTAATATCCTGCGATTTTAGGAATTCTTTTATTTTTTGCGGGTATTCTTCATTAATAATCTGATCAACTACACCAGTATAGCCGTTTTTTTCTGCAAAGAGATCAAGCGTTCCTTCTTCAACTGACGTAAAAAAGTTATCGATATCTAATTCAGGATTTTGTTCAATAATTGCATTGGTATACTTATCAAGTAAATCAGAATATATATTCTCAATAATAATGTCTAGATTTGTACCTTTTGCTAATAGTGAATCAAGGTGTGTCGATAAAATATCAATATCATATATGGCTTTAGCGATACATTCTAAATCTGCGCCGTATTTAAGTAGCTGATCGAAATGTATGCTTATGTCCTGTGGATCCATTCTCTCAACCAATGTGTTGGTTGAAACTTTGCCAATCAACTTATCATAATGCTGTGCAATTCCATCTCGATCTAAGTGTTTTGCTATTTCGTCTAATGACGCTGTTTTATTGAGGTCGTCAAAATGTTTAGCAACATCGTCAGGATTAAGATGGTTTAATATAGTTTTAGGGGAAAGCTTGTCAGAAAGTTTATAATAATATTTAGCTACGGTTGAATTTGTAATTTTTTCTATAAGCTCTTCTGTTGGAATTATATTAATTAAATCATCAAAGCGTTTAGATATATCAAGTATATTCATTTTATCCATGAGAAAATTAATAGAAAAATTATTTTTTATTAAATATCGATAATGTCTTGATATCCCAGATGAACCCATTTTTTCTACGATATCATTAATAGGAATTCCATCTTTAATTAAATTGTATAAATGTGTGGATATTCCATCCTGGTCCATATGCTCTAGTAGTTCTTTAGATGAAAGAAAATTATTATGTAATACTGAAAAGTTATACGAATAACCTGATGGGGGGAGTTTTTCCAGAAGTATAGTGATTGGAATATTTTGTTTAAGCAGGTCAATTAAGTGGTTTGAAAAACCATCGGTAGAAATTTGCGCTAGAATCTCGTCTTGGTGAAAACCAGCTTTCCTTAGGTTTGTAAAACTATCGACGATTGATTTATCAGTACTGTTTTTAAGAAATGGAGATATTCCCTGTTTAAGATCTTCTGTTTCTTGTAAGAAATTATCAAGAATATAATTTAGGTTGAAATACTCGCGAAGTGGTGTGATTTTTGGATCAATATCATTATATGTATCGAGAGTCGTAATCTTATTTTGTGAGGTTTCATATAAAAAGCATAGTTCTTCGAAAGTTGGTGCTTGCTTATTTCTCATTTTATTCATGAGAAGAATTAGTTTTTCCTTGTCTTGAAATTTTGTGGCAAATTTTTCATAACCTGGGCATTGCATAGCTTGTTCTTTAACAAAGGGAACGAGTGAATCCTCCAAGGCCTGGCCTTCGTTTAGCCCTGATATTTCCATAATATCCCCTTTTATACCTATTCGGATGGAGGCACATGCTGTTTTTGAATATCCAGACTCTGACGAGTTGTCTTCAAGTTTGAATAATTTAAATTTGGCTTGGTTATTTTTTATTTCACTATTTGTACGAAGGTAGTGCCTTGCGAGTACTGGGCTTTTAACACACCATGGGGTTGTTTTTGCTGAATCTGCGATCTCTTTTTCGTCACCTGGTAAATATTCAAACCACTTACCATGAACATCTTCTGATTTTTCTGGGGTCGGGATGCCTTTGTTTATTTCTGTATAGTATCTAGAATATAGATTATTGAAATTGCCAGACTTAACTAATGAAATGAGTTGTGAGTCATGTCTATTTTTAGTGAGCCAGAATTCTTTGTCTTCACCGTAAAAAGTTGTGATAGCATCAAAGACCATTGCAAGTGCACCTTGATCAATTGTCGGATATAATGCAATTGTTGTTTTGTCCCTATTTGTATATTTTTTTAGATCGGCATTATATTGTCCCATTTGGGTAATCCCATTAAATGTGTATATCTTAAACCAAAGAGGATAGTCTGGTGCCGATTCGTCTGTAAAATAGTTTATCCATTCTTCTAGGCTATTAATTTGCGCTTGTCGTCTTTTTTTAAAATCAGCTTGCTTCTCTTCAATTGTATATTCCTTCTTAGGAAGGTTATCTTGTTCATTCTTTTCGTGGAATTCTGACTCAAAATAATCCCATGATGATGAAGAAATGTCCTCCCAGTTAATGAAAAGATTTTCGTTTTTTATGGTTTTATCCCATAATCTTTTTTCTATGCGATCACCGTATTTATTTACTGCACAGGTTAGTCTTTCGAGGTAAGCAAAATTGCGTCTTTCTTGTGAATTATTGGATGGATATTTTTCAATAGTCTTTGCAGGTCTATCCTCAATTGGAGTTTGATTCTGTTTTTTTATTTTTTTGTTGTATTCATTAAAATAATGTTGTACGTTATCCTTGGCATGTTTACTATTTTGAAAGTTAACAAGAGCAAGGATGTGTGATCCAATATAGTTTGAATAATATGATCGAGTTCTAGATTGCTCAATATTACTTTTTAATTCTTTTTGTTCGATATGATCCTCTGTGTTTTTTAGCTGTTCTTGGTTTGGCATATGGTTTTCTCTTTTTACTATTATAGTATATGCCTTATGCTTTCTTATTAAAAACTTACCTAACTGATGCGAAAAAAATAGAGCTACTTGAGCTCTATTTTTTAGTTTTTGAATTACCAAACTTTGACTAGGATTTCACCACCGAGACGAGCTTGTTTTGCTTCGTCGCCAGTCATAATACCCTTAGAAGTTGAGATGAGGACGATACCACGACCTGACTTAACTTTTGGTAGTTCATCAACGCCAGCGTAAACGCGACGACCTGGTTTTGATACCTTGGTGATCTCGTTAATGCGTGGAGCTTCGTTGATTTCGTTAATTACGACGCGGATGGAGTTACGTGGAGTAACTTCAACAACGCTGTAGTCTGTGATAAATTTGGTGCGCTTTAGACCTTCAAGAATTGCAAGCTTAAGCTTAGAAGCTGGAACGCTAATTTCATTTTTGTTAACCATGATAGCGTTACGGATGCGGGTGATAAGGTCTGCGATCTGATCTGTTGATTGTAATGACATAACTTACTCCTTTCCTTACCAACTACTCTTTGTTACACCAGGGATCTCACCCTTGCTAGCTTTTTCACGGAAGCTAATACGACTTAGACCAAAGCGGCGCATGTAGCCACGTGGACGACCATCAAGGAGGTCGCGGTTCTTAAGTCGGGTTGGGCTTGAGTTTTTAGGTAATTTTTGAAGACCTTCTAGGTCGCCAGCTGCCTTTAATTCGGCTCGTTTGGCTTTGTATTTGTCAAACATCTTCTGGCGTTTGAGGTCGCGAAGGACTGCTGATTTTTTCGCCATATTATTTGCTCTCCTTCTTTTCAAAAGGCATACCAAATGCCTCTAATAACTTGCGGCTACCTTCTTTGGAGCCATTCTTGATGATGAAAGTAATCTCAAGTCCGTGAAGAACTGAGGCGTCTTCAAAGGTAATTTCTGGGAAGACAGTTTGTTCTTTAAGACCAATTGAGTAGTTACCTTGCATATCAAATGAGTTAGCAGGTACGCCGTGGAAGTCACGAACGTGTGGTAAGGCGATGCTGATGAAGCGATCGACAAATTCATACATCTTATCATTACGTAATGTAACGAGGTAACCAACTGGGGCGCCCATACCTTTACGGATTTTGAAAGATGCAATGGATTTCTTTGCAAGACGTGAAGTTGGAGCTTGGCCAGCGATCTTTTCGAGGGTCAAGGCTACGGTCTCTGTGAAATGCTTGTCTTCACGTTTTTTACCAACACCACATGAGATGATGACTTTCTCCAGCTTTGGTAGTTTATTGACGTTATCGATATTTAACTCTTTTTCGAGATTCTTAACGATTTCGTCGTTGTAAAGTGTTTTAAGACGAGGAATATATTTATCTGACATAATTATTTCCCTTCTTTCTTAAGGTTTGAAAGATCGATACCGACATGAATATCTTTCTTGCCGCCCTTTGGATTGAACTGAGTGGCACGCATGTGGCGTTCACGAATTCCAATCCCTTCGATCATGGCTTTGTGGTTTTTGCGATCCATTTTGACGATCTTACCAGATTTACCTTTGTTGTCGCCGGCAATGATGGTTACTACGTCACCTGATTTGAGATTCTGGGCCATATTATAGTACCTCCGGTGCTAAGCTGATAATCTTGTTAAAACCAAGTTCGCGAAGTTCGCGTGGAACTGGACCAAAGACACGGGTGCCTTTAGGGTTTTTGTCGTCATTGATAATGACGGCAGCGTTGTCGTCGAAGCGGATGGTTGAACCATCTGCACGGCGGATTTGGCCACGAGTGCGTACGATAACGGCACGGACTACTGCCTTCTTTTTAATGTTGCCTGTAGGTGAAGCTTCCTTAACGCTGGCGGTAACAATGTCACCGACACGAGCGTAACGAGCACGAGTACCACCAAGGACACGGATTACTCCAAGTTCCTTGGCGCCACTGTTGTCGGCTACATGCAATCTAGTTTCCTGTTGAATCATAATTAATTTTCCTCCCCTGTGGTTTCATCTTCAGGTAGTGCATTCTTGACATCGTCTTTGAGTTCAACTGTACCATGTGATCGCTCAAGAATCTTGACGAGTTTATAGGTGCAGGTCTTTGAATAAGGACGGCAAGCGGTGATTTCAACCTTATCTCCTAACTTTGCCTCATTATTCTCATCATGGGCGGTGTACTTACGAGTGTGTGAGTACTGCTTGCGATAGAGTGGGTGAGTTTCGCGGTTAGTGATGGAGACAGTGATGGTCTTGTCACGTTTGTCAGAAGTAACTACTCCTTGAAGTGTTTGTGCCATAC
>CALFGG010000064.1 GCA_937958235.1 uncultured Candidatus Saccharibacteria bacterium | reverse complement strand
TGGGCGTTCATTTGGTGATTTTAATTTGGCAGAAGCCTTGAAATATTGTGAATCGGTAATAATTGGTGGGGGTGGCCATGCGGCGGCCTGTGGTTTGAAGATTGAAACGGAAAAATTAGAATTGTTTCGAGAAAAAGTGAACGAATATTATGTAAGTTTGGGATTAACTGAGCAAGAGAAATATTTAGAGCCGCAAGCGGATATGGTAATAGAAGATTTATCAGAGATGACACTGACTTTGATGGACGAAATAAAAAGTTTGGAACCGTTCGGAATAGGGAATTTGGAGCCAATTTTTCAGTTGAAAGAAATGGAGGTGGTACGTACAAGCAAGATGGGGGCGGAGGAGCAACATTTGAGACTAGAAGTGAAGGATGTGGCTGGAAGACAAATTAAATTAGTGGCATTTAATGCGCCGAGAGCCTGGATGAATCTTGCTAGGGGAGAAAAATGTAATATTTGGATTAATCTGGTGGAGAATGAATGGCAGAATTATAGAAGTGTGGAAGGAAGAATTTTGCAGATTAAAGAAAGCTCTGTTGAAAAAATGTAGCGTATCTGATATAATGCCGATATATGGCAATCAAAGTAACTAGAAAAGACCAGGGAGAGGCAAACGAAAACATCATTCGTCGCTTTAATCGTAAGGTGTTACAGAGTGGAATTATGCCACTTGCGAAATCACAGCTTCGTTTTTCAAAGCCAATTTCCAAACGCGAACGTCGTCGTAAAGCAATTCTACGCGAGATTCGTAAAGCTGAGAAAACAGAACGAATTAAACTTGGTTTAAAGTAATGAGAAGACCCCTTTAATGGGGTCTTTTTTGTGCTATACTATTTTTGTATGAAACTATTATTTTTAGGGGGTCCTGGAACTGGCAAAAGTACAGTTGGGAATAGATTGGCAAATGATTTAAATTGGCCTTGGATCTCGTCCGGGGCAATTCTTCGAGAGAGTAAGGAGCAGTGGGTGATTGACCGGCTAAAAACTGCGCAATTATTCGATGATGAAATGGTGTCGGAATTGGTATTCTCTAGGTTGACTGAGACGGAAAATGCGATTATTGATGGGTATCCAAGAACATTACGTCAGGCAGAAATTATAATTGAACGAGGCCTACATATTGACTATATAGTAGAGTTGACGGTGCCGTTTGAAGAGGTGATGCGTAGGCTATCGATGCGAGGACGCAGTCAGGATGTACCGGAAATTATTGAAGAAAGACAGGCTGACTATGAGCGTAGCCGTAATGAAATCGTAGCGTATTTGTTGGGTAATGGGGTAAAGTTATTAACTGTTGATGGACTAGGTGAAGTTGATGAAGTTTATAAGCGTACCGTTACTTTGATACGAAATGAAATTAGTGAATTAAATAATAAGGGAAACGCCTAAGGGGGCGTTTTTTCAGAAAGGAGAACTATGATTTTAATTTATGGGCCAGCCGGATCGGGAAAATCGACGCAGGGGAGGATGTTGGCGGAAAAGATGGGCCGCACCTGGCTTTCAGCGGGACAATTGATTCGTGATTCGCATCGATTCGATGAATATACGAGTAAGGGGGCGATGATTCCAGAAAATATCTTAGTGGATCTTCTGTGGGAGAACATGAACGCGGTATTTAAAGAGGGGGGTGAGGTAATTTTTGATGGTCAGCCAGGTTCGGTTGAACAAGTGGGTATGTTGGAGGAAAAAGGAGTTTTTACGCATACAGAATTTGTGGTGCTACTAAAGGTGCCAGAAGAAGAACTCTTAATAAGACTAGCTGAGCGAGGAAGAGAGGATGATAATGTGGAAGTCTGGAAGCAGAAAATATCCTACTTTGAACAAAAAAGTTATTCATTTTTAACAGAGATGAAGTCACGGGGAGTGCAGATTTATGAAGTTGATGGTGTAGGGTCAATCGAAGAAGTAAATCAACGTATTATGGAATTAGTTCAGAAAAATTAATTTAATTAAAAAAATCGGAAAAATGTTTCCGATTTTTTGTTGGTAGAGAAAAAATTTATTCCTCAGGGCAGTTTGGTAGGGTAAGCACTTCGAAGCCAGTCTCGGTAACAAGAATAGTATGTTCACAGTGACAGCCAATAGAGCCATCAGAAAGGATGACATCCCAGCCGTTTTCTGGACTAACGTGATTGTATGGTTTACCAAGAGATGACATCGGTTCAATACATAGAGTATCTCCCGGCTGGAGTATATAGCCGCGCCCACGTTTACCGAAGTTTGGGACCTCTGGTTCCATATGCATGGATTTACCAATAAAGTGGCCAACATAGTTTTCGATAACGCCTAGATGTCCGCGACGTAAGACGGTTTCTACGGCATAGCCAATATCGCCAAGATGTGTGCCTGGAGCAACTGTAGCAATGCCAGTCCAGAGGCTCTTTTCGGTGGTCTTAATCATCTGTTTGACAGCAGGACTGGCTTTGCCAACTGTGGTAGTAAAAGCCGCATCGGTATGATAGCCTTTATAGCCAATGACAAGATCAAAAGAAACCTTGTCGCCATCTTGGAGAGCGTAATCGCTGTTGGGGGCGCCATGAACTAGTTCATCGTTAACAGAGATACAGATGGCGCCAGGGAATTTTTGGGGAAGTTGATCATAGGAAACTATGGCTCCGGCGTCTGTGATTTTTTTACGAACCCAAGCATCAAGTTGACGTTTAGTCATGCCAACGTCAACATAGTCTCGGAGCTCGGCGAGAATTGTACCTAAAATTTTGCCACCCTCGCGCATGGCGGTAATTTTCTGAATATCCATGTACTAAATTATAACACCGATATATTTTTTAAAATGTTTATGGTATAATACCAAGGATATGAATGACCAGTTACCTCGTTTTATGTTAGGAATCGATGTCGGAACACAGTACATTCGTGCGGTGGCGCTTTCTGAGTATCAAGGTGAAATATCCGTGATCGCTAACTCTGAGGTAAAAAATAATGGTGGAATGAGTAAGGGGGTGATTACAAATTTAGCTGGCCCGGTTGAGTCTTTAAATAGAGCAATTGTAATGATTGATCAGACGAGTGGAAAATCTTTAAAGTCTGCCTATACCTCAATTAATGGTTCACAGGTTGGTGCGGTGCAAACTCAAGGTATGATTTCAATTATGGGTGGGGAGGCTATTTCGCCGAATGATTTGAAGCGAATCCAAGAGATGTCACTTGCGGGAGTGATTCCAAATAATCGAGAAGTTTTAAAAGTGATTCCTACTAATTATATTGTGGATGGTCAGTCTGGTATTCGGGATCCTTTGGGAATGAATGCAATGAAGTTAGAAATGCAAGCGAGTGTCGTTTCAGCGCTAGTGCCGTCTTGTTTAAATCTGCGAAAATTGACTGAGAACGTTTCGATTGAGTCGCTAGAACTTGTGCCAACAGCCGTTGCTTCGGCAAGAGTTGTTCTAACTGAACAGCAAAAGGATAATGGTGTTGCGGTAGTGGATCTTGGGGCTTCTACGACAAGTGTAGCAGTTTTTATGGATGGTTTTTTGCAGCATTATGCGGTTCTGAATGCAGGTGCGAATAATATTACGAATGATCTTGCTATTGGGCTTGCAATTAATCCAGGCGTGGCGGAAGAAATTAAATTGCGCTATGTTTCAGCTGATTTTCCAGAGAGTGATAAAACAATCGTAACAAAGGTGGGCGACGAAACAGTGAGCTTCACAAAAGATGAGGTGAACCAGATTGTAAGAGAACGTTTGATTGATATTTTTGAGCATGTAGAAAAGATTTTGAAGCAGGCAGGCTATGCGCAGAAATTGCCAGAGGGGTTGGTGATTGTTGGCGGTGGTGCAATGATGCGAAACTTAGATAAGTTTGTAAAAGATTTACTTGGTATGGCTGTGAGGATAGGAAGGCCAACGGAAAAACTTGGTGGGGTATTTGATCTTGTTGAGAATCCAAAATATACGACGGCTTTAGGATTAGCTTTGATGATGTATGACGATGAATTGACGGTTGGTGAAGTGAGTAATGAAACTCAAGAGGGTGGTTTGTTCTCGTTTTTGAATATTTTCAAGAAAAAATAAATTATTTAAGAAATTACTACTTAACTAGAGAGAAAAATGTGATAAACTAGAAGTAGTTATTTGTTAGATAGTGAGGAAAAAAGATGCCTGAAATTAAACCAACAGAGGTGGAAACAAAAGCAAGCATTAAAGTCGTGGGGGTTGGTGGTGCCGGTGGTTCTGCAGTTAATCGAATGAAAGAGGTTGGACTTTCTGGTGTAGAATTTATCGCAATCAATACTGATGCTCAGGCACTACATTATTCAAATGCCGATACGAAGGTACATATTGGTAAAGGCTTGGGTGCTGGTGGTGATCCTGAAAAAGGTCAAACCGCTGCAGAGGAGAGTCGTGAGAATATTAAGGA
>CALFGG010000063.1 GCA_937958235.1 uncultured Candidatus Saccharibacteria bacterium | reverse complement strand
TAAAAAGGTCTCTATCGACCATTCACGCATTGATCTTGATGATATTTCTGAACTTGAACGCTGGATCGAAAACTGCTTCCGCGACGGCTACGCCAAAGCTCAAGAAATTGCAACAGATAAAATGAAACCTCTCATGGGTCAACTTGGCGGTCTATCTGGCCTCGGCATGTAATCAAATGTTGCCACAAGCCCTAGAAAATACCATTGAAGCACTTGGGAATCTCCCAGGAGTCGGCCCACGCACGGCCGAACGTTATGCTACCTATCTTTTTCGTGCCGACAAGAAAATCACAGACACTATTATCGATGTCCTGAGTCACCTCCATTCCGATGTTAAGACCTGCCCCATCACCTTCGCACTAATTAATCACAACGAGGAGGTCTCTCCTTTTTATGACAAAGAGGAGCGCGACAGGAGCACAATTCTTGTTGTTGAAGAACCTCTAGATATCTACGCCATCGAACAAACCAAACAGTACCACGGTACCTATCATGTACTTGGCGGCGCCATTTCACCAATCGATGGTATCACCCCCGACAAACTTCATATTGAGGAGCTCATTTCACGAGTAGAACATGATAAGGTGCAGGAAATTATTATCGCCACCAACCCTAGTGTTGAAGGTGAGAGTACTGCTCTTCTTTTACAACGCGTACTATCCGGCAAATATCCTGATCTCAAAGTCACGCGGCTAGCTCGAGGTCTTCCTCTAGGTGTTGATCTCTCCTTTGCCGACCAAATCACCTTAGGTGCCGCCCTTACAAACCGTACCCAACTTTAGGCTTTATTTCGTCTCCCAAATTTTTTATGCTAAAATCAAATCATTACTATCATTTTGGAGGTTTCACATTTATGGATCAAAATATTTTAGCCATTCTAGGCATAGCGATCTTATTTCTTCTAATCGTCATTCTTTTTATTACCATCAAAAACCGAGCAAACAGTACCCAATCGGATCTGCTTAAATTACTTGAGGCCATGACTAAAAATACCGATCAAATCATTGAAGCTTCTAAGAATCTTCATGAACGCATGATCCGTGTCGAAACCACCGTAGACAAAATCACGAAAGGTGTTGATGA
Source organism: uncultured Candidatus Saccharibacteria bacterium (assembly GCA_937958235.1). Taxonomy (GTDB): domain Bacteria; phylum Patescibacteriota; class Saccharimonadia; order Saccharimonadales; family Saccharimonadaceae; genus Nanosyncoccus. The sequence continues at coordinate 8,220 of CALFGG010000063.1, read as the reverse complement.
CGGATTTAGGGATAATCGTAAGGAAATTGCCGCCAATCTACAAACCATTCAAAAAACAGTTGACTCAAGAGTAAAAGATCTCCAAACCGATAATGCCAAAAAGCTTGAAGAAATGAGACTAACTGTCGATGAAAAACTGCAAGCCTCCGTTGAAAAACGCTTCAACGAAAGCTTCAAGACCATCTCCGAACAACTCACTAGTGTATATAAAGGTCTTGGAGAAATGAAAAATCTTGCCACCGGCGTAGGTGACCTTAAAAAAGTCATGGAAGGCGTAAAAACGAGGGGTATTTATGGCGAAGTCCAACTAAACAGTATTATTTCAGACATCTTAAGCCCCAACCAGTACCAGGAAAACATCAATACAAAACCCGGCTCTGCCGATCGCGTCGAATTTGCAGTCAAAATGCCAGGTAGGGAAGAAGACCATGAAACCTATCTTCCTATCGACTCGAAATTTCCAGTTGAGAATTATTCTCGCCTCATCGCCGCCTATGACCAAGGCAATAAGGCCGATATTATAACCTTCCAAAAAGCCCTAGCTACTGATGTTAAAGAACAGGCCAAAAAAATCTCCACAAAATACATCGAGCCCCCTTTTACTACCGATTTTGGCATGATGTTTGTACCTACAGAATCTCTTTATGCAGAAATTTTGCGCATCCCAGGTCTTTCCGACGAGATTCGTCAAAAATACAATATTAGTATCACTTCTCCATCCACTCTCCCTGTCACCTTATCTGGACTCCTCATGGGCTTCCGCACGGTGGCTATTGAAAAACGTAGTAGCGAAGTCTGGCAAGTCCTTGGTGCTATTAAAACCCAGTTTAATAAATTTGGCGATCTCCTTGAAGCCACCAAGAAAAAACTTCAAGAGTCTGCTAATAAAATTGACGCCGCTGCCACAACCTCTCGCCAAATTGAACGTCGTCTAAAAGAAGTTGAAAGCCTACCTACCGCCGATAGTATCAAACTAATAGGCGAAATCGATGATTCATTCTAAAACTAAAACCCCCATCGTCTGTTATAATTAACCTAATGTACGAAAATTTTACTAAGTTTATTTCAGATAAGTCAAAAATCTGCATTATCCAGGCAGAAAATCCTGACGGTGACTCCTTAGGCTCCGCTTTGGCCCTTGAAGCACTACTTCAAGACAAACAAATATCTCAATTTTGTCCGGTAAATATCCCAAAATACCTTCGTTACTATAAAGACTGGTCGAAAATTTCCAGCGAAATCGATTATCAAGCTGATGGCTACATCATTGTCGACACCGCCGCTCAAATTCTGCTCAGTAAATTAACTGATGACCTTACGATCAAGAATCTTCTTTATACTAAACCCATTTTTGTCATTGACCATCACGAGACTCCTGATGACCTCGATTTTCCGCATCAATCAATTATCGAACATCTTCCTTCTTGCACTAATGTAATCTATAACATAGCACAACAAATAGGGCTAGAAATCAATAAGGCGGCTGCCGAATATATCTTCCAAGGCCTACTTTCCGACACACTGGGCCTCACCTCCGCAGGAGTTTCTGGCGATACTTTTCGTCTAGCCGCTAACCTACAAGATCTTGGTGCTAATATTAGCGAGCTCGAGGAAAATCGCAAGGAATTCATGAAGAAGTCTCAGCGCATTCTTGCCTATAAAGCAGAACTAATTCAGCGCATCGACTATTCACTCGACGGTCAACTTTCTACAATTCATATTCCATGGGAAGAAATCCAAGAATATTCAGACGAATATAATCCTAATGTCTTGATTCTCGAAGAAATGAAAATGGTCGAAGGTGTTAAGGTAGCAGTTGCTATCAAAACCTATCCCGACGGCAAGTTGACTGGTAAAATTCGATCATCTCTCCCCATTTCTGACAAAATTGCCGGCTTTTTTGGCGGCGGCGGCCACCCTTATGCTGCGGGTTTTCGTATTTATGACACAAACTATCAAGACACTCTCCGCGAGCTCGTCACTTGTAGTTATAAGTTAATTGAAACCTACGAACAGGAATCTACTGCAGAAGAAACAACTTTTATTGGAAGCTTCTAAAATGTATCTATACAATACTCCAACTAAGAAAATTCAAGAATTCATCCCGCAAGATAAACAAAATGTCAAAATCTACACTTGCGGTCCAACCGTTTACAGCTTCGCCCATATTGGCAACTTCGCAGCCTACATTTACTGGGATCTTCTAGTGCGTCTCATCAAGACTCACGGCTGGACCCCAAATCGTGTCATGAATATTACCGATGTTGGCCATCTCACTTCCGACAGCGACGAGGGAGATGACAAAATGGAAAAAGGCGCAAAAAGAGAAAACAAAACGGTTTGGGAAATTGCCGATTTCTATACTCAAGCTTTCTTTGATGACTTTTACTCACTTAATTTAATTAAGCCAACAAAAATTGCTCGCGCCACCGACTATATTAAGCAGGGACTAGCTCTCGTCCAAACCCTGATTGATAAAGGATTAACTTACGAAACCTCTGATGGTATCTATTTTGATACCAGCAAATTTTCCACTTATGCCGATTTTGCTAAATTAGACTTGAGTAATCTTAAAGCTGGTGCCCGTGTAGAATTCAACCCTGAAAAACGTAATGTTTCTGATTTTGCCATTTGGAAATTCATCAAAGATGGGGAAGATCATGCCATGCAATGGGAGTTCCAAGGTCGTCCAGGCTATCCAGGCTGGCATCTCGAGTGCTCTACTATTTCTCACACCGAACTAGGCGAAACGCTTGATATTCATACTGGTGGGATCGACCATATTCCTATTCATCACACTAATGAGATCGCCCAATCCGAAGCCGCTTTTGATTTGCCAATGGCTCGTTTTTGGCTCCACTGCAATTTTATTACCAGTGAAGGCCAAAAATTCAGTAAGTCTCTTGGTAACGCCTATACCATTCATGATCTTAAGGAGCGTGGATTTTCGCCACTTGATTTTAAAATGTGGATCCTTCAAGGCCATTATCAATCTGAACGCAACTTTACGCTTTTTGATCTTGAATCTTCTAGAATCCGTCGTCTCAAATGGAAAAACCAAATTGCTGAATTATTGCAAACTAGTAACCTAAATCTTAATTTTAGTAATCCAACAGTTCTTGCAGAATTCATAAAAGACTTACAGAACAAAAATTCCACACCACAAACCAAAAAATCGCAAGAGATCATCTCATTTGCAGACAATAACCTTAATTCCGCTGAGGCTTTTTCATATATCGATCAACATCAGCTCACTCTGGATGATTGGGCTCTAGTTGATAATCTATTCGGTATTGGATTACTCACAGAACAACATTTCCCCGATGAGACCATAGCTAGTCTTATTCACACACGTCAAAAAGCCCGAGAGCAAAAAGATTTTCGGACTGCCGATCAGATTCGTGAACAAATTGAACACGCTGGTTTTATTATTAAAGACCAAGCTGGCCAGCCAATTTGGCAATACTTAAAATAGCTTATTTCTTTTTCTTAAAAACTCAGCTATACTAAATAAAAACAGAGGAGGTACATGTCACGTACAATTGAGGTCGATACTAAAACTTTTATTCGCTTTTGGTTTGTTATTATTGCTTTTGCCGGCCTTGGCTATTTAATTTTCAAAGCTGCTAGTGGTTTAATTATTAGTTTTATTTCCGCTTTTCTAGCATTAGCCCTACGCCCATTAGCTAAACTAATTGACAAAATAGATAAAAGAAAGGAACGCCCTAGACTCACTGCCATTATTGCTGTCCTCGTCGTCGTTCTTGGCTTCTCAACAATTGTAGCCGTCGTTGGGCCAATGATTGTCTCTCAAGTTTCAATTTTTCTCGCCTCTGCTCCTCAAAAAATCTCTACCGTAATTGGCGAATTCAACCTAGATCGTATAGGTGAATATTTTGGTATTCCTGACCTACAAGCACAACTTCTTGTGACTTTACGTAATTTTTCCAATACTTTACTCAATAATCTCAGCGGTATTGCAATTAGTAGCGTCGGTACCATCGGCACCATTCTCACAAACATCATTCTTACCATCGTTCTTACCATCCTTTTTATGCTCGAAGGTCCAACCTTAGTGGAAAATTTTTGGCGCACGATCTCATCTTCTCGCAACGCACAAGCCACTCGTGTCTGGCATCGCGTCACCTCTAAACTAAGTACCGTAGTTGCCAAATACGTCTCCGCACAAGTTTTGATTGCACTGCTAGACGGCACTATTACTGCCATTAGTGTTTTTATTCTTTGCTTAATTTTTAGCGTCTCTGGCGGCATCGCAATTCCTCTAGGACTCATCTCCTTCCTCTTCTATCTCATCCCTATGTTTGGACCAGTCATCGCCTGTATCATCAATACCGTTCTCCTTTTCGTCAACTCCCCATGGGCAGCCTTTAGCTTCTTCCTCTTCTACCTCATCTATCAACAAATTGAAAACAACATTATAGCCCCTCGAGTCCAAGGTAAAGGCCTTGGCTTACCTCCAGTTATAATTCTTATCTCCATCATTATCGGCATGTATGCTTTTGGCCTTATTGGTTGCCTAATTGCTATTCCGATTGCTGGTTGCATCAAGGTCATCATCGACGAGTATGCTGCCATTAAAAAAGTAATGGACGATTAAATTCATAGACTATTTAATCCGTCTATGACATAATTATTGAGAACTAATTTAAGGAGTATATTATGGAACAAGTATTACCATTTCTTGAAGGAATTTTTATGATCGCCACCACTGAAGGAGATCAGCCACATGTTCGTCCTTTTGACGCAGCCGGCATCCTTGATGGCAAATTCTACATTGGTACTAAAAATAATAAAAAAGTTTTTGCTCAGATTAAGAACAATCCAAAGGTTGAAATCTATGCAAAACACGACACCCTAGGTGCTCTCCGCATAACTGCCGAAGCTTATCCTGTTGAAGACGAAGCATTAAACCAGGCCGCATACGAGTCCACTAAGAAGGATTACGCAGGAAACGACTGCGCTGCCCTAGAACTTAAAAATGTTCACGGTACTATCCAAAATAAACTTGGCGAAGTGATCAATGTCGAATTCTAAGTCCACTGCGTCAACCGCAAACATTAGACAAACTACTCTCATCTATCTCACGGCAATCTCCGCAGGTATTCTGCTAATTTCAAACTTAGCTGCCACCAAGCTTTGGAATATGTTCGGAATTGCCGTTGATGGGGGGATTCTCTGTTTTCCAATCTCATACATTCTCGGTGATATTATCATTGAGTTTTACGGAAAAAAGGTAGCTAAGTCCGTCATTTTCTCCAGCCTCCTTCTCAATATTCTTGCCGCCCTCGTCTTCTGGGCCGTCTGCCTTCTCCCTCCTTTTACTGGTACTGAAGAGATGCAAAATTCTATTGCGAATGTCCTCGGCTTTGCGCCCCGCATCATCATTGGCTCACTGACCGCCTATTTCTTCTCACAATTTTCTAACAACTTTATTTTCGAAAAAATTAAGAAGAAAACTGGCTCAAAACTCTTCCTTGTGCGTGCACTTGGATCATCAATCGTTGCCCATTTTCTCGACAGCCTTGTCTTTGAAACCATTGCCTTCCTTGGTGTTCTTCCATTCAATGACTTTCTTAATCAGGCGCTCTTCGCCTACCTTCTCGGACTAGGTCTCGAATTAATTCTGTCACCAATCGAACTTCTCATTGTTGCCAAAGTTCGTCCATTTTTAAAGGACGAGGAGCAGACAGCCAAGGAAGTCCAGGGAATAATAAAATCCTAACTGAAAGTTTTGAATAATGTTTAGCTTCCAGATTGACCATAAAATTCCTGGCGCCCTTGGACGAGCCGGCACAATTAAAACTCCGCACGGAGAGATTAAAACCCCAGCCTTTATGACCGTTGGGACCCAAGGCTACGTACGATTCTTAAAACCAGAAGACCTTGTCGCTATAGGCGCTCAAGCTATGTTAAGTAATGGCTATCATTTACGTCGCACCTCTTTCGAAATAGCCAAACAAAAAGGTTTATCAAATTGGTCGGGCTGGTCTGGCCCCACCCTCACCGATTCCGGTGGTTTTCAAGTCATGTCACTTGGCTCCGGACTAGGCAAAGTAGTCTCTATGGACAGAGAACGTGGTGTAACCAATACAGCCCACAAAGAACGTCTTGCTCATGTCACCGAGGACGGAGTTCATTTTACCGATCCATTTGATGGTCAACCTGATTTTATTGGCCCCGAAGAATCCATGCAAATTCAGTGTAGAATAGGCGCTGATATTCATATGGCCTTTGATGAATTAACTTCACTCGCCGATGATTATGACTACAATGTCGAAGCCTTAGCCCGTACCGAACGCTGGGCTCAGCGTAGTCTCGATGAACACCTTAAATTACGAGACTCCCTTGGCTACCGTCAAAGTCTTTACGGAGTATTACAGGGTGGTTGTTGGGAAGATCTTAGGCGTAGTACTGCTAAAAAACTTGGCGCCATGCCTTTTGATGGCTATGGACTCGGTGGCGCATTTCTCAAAGAAGACCTCTCTGAAATTCTTCGTTGGTGTAATGAGGAACTCCCAGGACATAAACCTCGGCACCTTTTAGGTCTTTCACATCCGGACGATATTTTAAATGGCGCCGAAATGGGAGCCGACACCTTTGACTGTGTTGCCCCTACTAGAGAAGCCAGGCATGGTAAGATTTATACCAAATACGGGGACATTAATTTACGTAAATTTAAAGACTCAAATCTTCTACTTGATGAAGACTGTGACTGTCCTACCTGCCAAGCCAGTCACACCCGTGGCGAACTCCGTGACCTTTGGCGCTCCGGCGACGGGGAATTAAAGGCAAAGTTTTATCGCCTCGCGTCCATGCATAATCTGCGCTTTATTATTCGTCTCACTGAACAAATTCGTGACGCTATTTTAGAGGATCGTTTCCATCAGTTTAAGCAAGAATTCCTACGAAATTATTATACAAAATAGAAAAACCTAAATTATTTATGCTAAAATAAGGTAGTGGATAATCAAGTCTCTTTCATTCGAAGACACCCCCTACTTAAAGACATTTTTAGCCTAATTATTTTTGTCTTCTTTGTGATTCTTGGTACCTATTTTCTTAATACTTACATCATGCGTTCGTACAATGTAGTGGGCGCCTCTATGGAAAACACCCTGCATGGCAAAGATCGCCTAATCGTTAACCGTGCCGCTGTCTCACTCTCACATTTTTTTGGTAAACCATACGTTCCAGAACGCGGCCAAATTATTGTTTTTCTTAACGGAGATGCCAGCGGCCCATTAACCTGTGGCGTCGAGGCTTCTATTCGCGACCAATACATCATTAAGCGCGTCATCGCTTTTCCGGGCGAGCGCGTTGTTGTAAAAGATGGTAAATTAACCGTTTACAATAAAGAACACCCTGAAGGCTTTAATCCTGACGAATCAACCAGAAAATCAGATCAAGATGGACCAAAGAAATATACCGCTGGCGAAGTCGACATGACCGTGCCTGAAGACGAAATTTTCGTTGCCGGCGACAACCGCGAAGGTACTCACTCTTATGATTCTCGCTATGGCCTTGGCACTATTCCATACTGCCGCATCATCGGTCCAGTCCTATTACGTCTCTATCCTTTTGATAAAATTCGTCTATTTTAGGTTATAATATTTATATATGTCAGATTATGTTTTAATACGTAAGGGGCGCAACATTATTAGTACAGTGCTGCACGCCTTATTTAATCTTGTTCTTGGGCTTGGCTCCGTTTTTATTACCTTCTCAACAGCAAGCTGGATTCCAGGCGTTCTACTTGTCATCCTTTCGAAGTGGCGCATGTTCGCAGTTCGCCCTCGCTACCTCTTTCTTAACCTCAAGTCAAACTTGGTTGACCTTATTGTTGGCTTCTCTTTCATCTTCATCACTTACTGTTCTGGCCCAACACTTCTACCTGTTCATTTTATACTTGCTATCTCTTATTCCGCCTGGCTTATTGTCTTGAAACCCATGTCTTCTGAACGTGCCTCGGCTTTGCAGTCTCTCCTCGCGGTCTTCTTAGGCACCACCGCCACTACTCTAATGACTGCTACCGCTAACTCCGCTTTCCCGGTCTTACTTAATTTTCTTGTCGGTTTTGCTGCAGCCAGACATGTACTCGTCCAAGGTGATGACACCGACTTCACATTCTTGTCACTTATTATCGGTCTTCTTTTTACCGAAATCTCCTGGCTCTCCCAATCCTGGCTCATCGTCTACACT
>CALFGG010000062.1 GCA_937958235.1 uncultured Candidatus Saccharibacteria bacterium | reverse complement strand
ATCTGGGATAAATGGTCCAACACCAATAAAGCTCAAATCTGGAGTTTAGAGAAAATCGCCTCAAAGATCGAATCTGTTCCTGAACCTACTCCTGCGCCTGCCTCCACTCCCGCTCCTATCAAACCTCTCATTGAAGACGGCAACTATTATATTAAAACCTCCCTCAATCCAAACTTCTATCTTGATGTTGCTTTCTCCAGTCCAGCAGATTTTGCCAAAGTCCAACTCTATTCCCAATGGTCCAAAGAGAACAAAGCTCAGATCTGGAATATCAAACATCTAGGTAATAATAAATATCAGATTAAAAGCAGTCTTTCCGGTAAGCTCCTCAGTTTCAATCTCAACAACGTTTCAAATAATGAACCAGTCTTCCTCCTGTCAGAAAGAAATAACAACTGTTCACAAACTTGGCAAGCTGAACAAGTAGATGGTGGCTTCTTCTTCCATACCACTTGTGATGAGAAAAAAGCATTAGATGTTAATGGCGCTCTTGCTTATTATGGTACACAGATTCAAATCTGGGATAAATGGTCCAACACCAATAAAGCTCAAATCTGGAGTTTAGAGAAAACATTTCTTTAGTACCCACTCTTCTTTCTCTATCGTGCTATAATTAAAGCATGATGAAGGTAGATAAATCTTGCTTAAAAAACTGTATTTTAATATCCGGAACCGACCAGATTCTTTCGCAAAAAATTGCCGACAACCTTGGTCTTAAATTGGCAAACCGTACTTCGGATACTTTTAGTGATGGAGAAGTTCACGTTCAGATTCTCGACGATATTCGAGGGAAAGACGTCTTTATTATTCAATCTACCAATCCTCCCATTGATCAGCACCTTTTTCCAGTTTTACTTTTAGCCGATGCCGCAAGACGTGGTTTTGCCAAGAGCATTAATCTAGTCATCCCTTATTTTGGTTATGCCCGTCAAGATCGTATGGCCGAACCTAATACTCCAATCAGCTCAAAAGTTATCGCTGATATCTTACATTCTGTTGCCGTTAATCACGTTATTACTATTGATCTGCATTCCGCCCAAACTCAAGGTTTCTTTGATATGACCATCGAAAATATCACCCTAGAAAAGCAATTTGCCGCCTATATCGAAAAACATTATAAAAAAGATTCTTTTGCTATTGCTTCACCGGATGCTGGTGGTGTTAAGCGTGCTCGCAAGATCGCTGACCTAGTTCACTGTAATGATGTTATTATTATTGATAAAAACCGTTACGTTAAAAATAAGAGCAAGGTCATGAATATTATTGGTGACCCAAAAGATAAAAATATTATCATTATCGATGACATGATTGATACCGCAGGTACCATTTGTCATGCTGCCGCTGCCCTTAAAGAAAAAGGCGCAAACCATGTCAGCGTCATGGCTACTCATCCAGTTTTTAGCGGTAACGCTTATGAGAATCTCAGTAAAGAGGATATTGACAAAATTATTGTGACTAACACTCTCACTGTTAAGCCAGAACTTACTAAGGTTGACTTTATTGATATTTCAGAAATTCTTGCCGAAAATATTTATCAAATTTTTAGTCATAAATAGGGAATCATATGCAAAAAATTAAGAACATCATCAAGCTTCTTCGCCCAAAACATTCAATCAAAAATCTTCTAATCTTCCTTCCATTAATTTTTGGACTTCGCAACCTCACCTTTCAAGATTTTCGTAGTTGTATTGCCGGCTTCTTCGTCTTCTGTTTGGTTGCCTCTTCAATTTATATTATTAATGACTATAAAGATATTGAAAAAGATCGTTTACATCCAGTTAAGAAAAATCGCCCGCTGGCCAGTGGTGCCGTCACTAAAAAAGAGGCCTGGATTACCTTGGCCGTCCTTCTGATCTTAGCCACTGTTATTTCATTAATTTTTCATTTTTCTTGGGTCTCTATTGCGCTCATTGTAGCTTATTTCTTTCTTAATCTATTTTACTCTCTTGGTCTTAAAAATATTCCAATCATTGATGTTTCGATTCTCGCCTCAGGTTTCCTTATTCGTCTCTTCCTTGGTAGTAGTCTCACCAATATTGCTATCTCCGCCCTACTTTACCTAGTTGTTATGTCCGGCGCCTTTTATCTAGGTATTTCGAAACGCTATAATGAAATCACCAAGACCGGTAGTCAAACCAGAGCTGTTCTCAAAAAATACAATGCCGATTATCTCAAATCTATTATGAATATGTTCTTGATGTTAATCATTGTTTTTTATACTGAATGGTGCATCAATGCTAATAATTCTCATCGTGATCTCTATCTCATTAGCGTCCCTCTTCTCATTATTCTCATGATTTCTTACATCTACACTGCTGAAAAGGATAAATATGGTGATCCAGCTGATGTTATCATGAAGAATAAACATCTTGCTCTTATGGGGCTTATCTTTGTCGGTTATTTAATGGTAATCATTAGGCTCTAATATGAATGTTTATGATTTTGATAAAACTATCTATGACGGTGATGCTTCCTTAGATTTTTGGAGATATAAAGTCCGAAAGGAGCCGCTCCTATTAGGTTATCTCCCATACCAAGTCTTTTCAGCTTTCCTTTTTAAGGCTAAAATTATTAGTCGTAAAGAATTTAAGCAGCGTTTCTTTATCTTTCTAAGATCCATCCATAATTTAGACCTGAGTAATTTTTGGGATCAACATCAATCCAAAATTAAACCATGGTACCTAAAGCAGAAACAGCCAGACGATCTTATTATTTCAGCATCACCAGAGTTCATTCTCAAAGAAATGACAGATCGCCTTCAGATTTCTCTAATTGGTACTAAAATGAATCCTAAAACAGGGAAGATTACAGGTGAAAACTGTCGTGGTGAAGAAAAAGTTCTTCGCTTTAAAAAGCAGTACCAAGACGCCTCCATCAATCAATTCTACTCAGATAATCAAAGTGACACTCCACTAAAACTCTTAGCAAAAGAATCATTTCTTGTTAAGAAGGATCAACTTAGTCCTTGGTCTTAAACTAATATCCAAATTTATCTCTTCTAAAAAATAAAAGCCCACATGGGCTTTTATTTTAATATAAAGCTCTCCCCCAGAAGAAAACATGTGGATGTTTTTCTTTTGCTTCGTCGTCGATTTCTCGTTTTAGAAACTCAAAATTACTTCCGTCTGCCTTCACGATTTTATGATCCAAAAGATTATAGAATACGCCCATATAGTGATTATTAATTACTACTTTACTTTGTGGATTCTTTTCAACATAAGCTCTCGCTTCCATTAACTCTGTCTTAACTATGCGGTTACTCCCTGGCGTAATCGCTCTGAAATATAGAAATGGTAATTGGTTTAAGATAATAGTTACCACAAGCATTACTGATAATATCTTCGCAAGATGATCTTTCGGCTTCTGGTTCATTCGCCCTAATATGATCGCTAAGGCTATTGGGGTTAGTAGATAAATATTTGGTGCGTATCGAGCCCACCAGTTTTCCGTAGGTAATACCAAATAAAGCAAAATACTTATTAAGACGCAACTAATTATAATTTTATATATAGCCTCGTCACTCCCAGTCTTCTTCTTATTTTTTAAAACAGTAATCAAGTAACCAAGAATTATTGCAATACTTAAGATGAAGATAAAGCTATAGAAAATACCAAAACCGCCAATTCGTGTATCCGTAATATTGAGACTATTAATCTCTTCATTATTCCAAGTTAGTGGAATTTTATATTCAAGTGCCTTCCAAGAATATAACTGCACATTATCACTTCTTGAAAACACAGAAATCAATAGTTTTTCAATCTGATTTTTATTCATTAATTCCGCAGGTTGCATTGTTGTGATAATATCTGAGCGATTATCGCCAAGTAGTGGATAGAAGGGGTTCTTCATCGTAAGCGTATTTTTTACATAGCTAGTACTTCCAATCACTAAGATTGAGAAAAGTATCGAAAATACTGTCATTCCAAACAACTTATAATAGTCGGCAGCCTTAATTTTTTTCTGTACCATAAGGATAGTCAAATAGATGGCCAGTGGTAGAATACCAGCTGCGATCAATAGAATACCAGTTAGTTTTAGATTAGCTAAAATACAAATGCTAAAGAAGAAGATGAATAATAGGTCAACCGTAATTCGTCTATTTTTTATTAGCTCAAAAGTGATCAAGCTAATCGTTGCAATATAGATATAGAAGGCAATGGCTAGATTTCCGTCGATGTAGAAACTGAAAAATTGTGAAATCACTACTGGGGAAAAGACTGTTACACAAGCTAAGACTATGCTTTGTAAATTCTTAAATTTAAATCGTTTAAAATAATTTATCAGTATAAATAATGCTCCGCCAATCAATAGGAAATTCAGTGACTTTGCCGTCTCAATATTCCCAAATACACGGTAGACTGTAGCTCCAAAAATCCAACTTAGATTTTGATAGTGGTCTATCCAGGTAAAAATCTTAGCTCCTCGAATATGGAAAATATTATCACTATAATCTTCCGCTGTTTGATAAACTGGATTCCATCCATGTGCCATCATTCCAATCGCTCCCTTATGATAGCTATTTCCATCATAGGAGGAGTCATAAATCTTGCTAGCCACAAAAATCGCTCCAAACAACATTACTATGAATAAACCAATACTTAGTAGTTTATTTATCTGTGACTTATTATTCTTTGCTCCGATCAAGGTAAAGGTAATTAAAGTAATAATTAATGAGGACCAAAAATTAATAACCGAGATATTTAGCCTAAAGCAGAAGAGAATCACTGAAACCAGTACATCAACTACAATAAAGCCAATTAGTAACAATCCTGTACCGTATATTATTTTTAATAGTCTCTCAAATTTCTTCATAATCTCTCCCTTCTTATTTTAGTATAAATCTTGTAAAGAAATTCTGTCCCATTTCATATTTTGTAATAAAATTCTTGATGAAAACCTTTGATTCATTATGCTCGAAGTTTGCCAGAGAACCATAATCATCACTCTCAAAACGGTACACCGAGGCTTGTTTGTAAGTATATACTAGTGAACGATTAATCTCCGTTACATTTGTTGGAAGAGATAATAAAAGTATTAAATTCACAATCCATAATCGATATTTCTTTACCGTCTTGTCTAGATAGAAATTTACGGTCTCAATAAATAATAGAATCATAATTGGTATTGTCGATCGATTGCCGAAATCTGCTCCTCCACCAAGATAAAAGAGCGGTAGAATCGTTAATAAAATAATTGCAAACAGCACCGTGCTTCTGTTCTTCTTTGTTAGAATTGCCAAGAAGATCGAAACTTCAAACACTAAATAAACTACATAAGACAGTAGATATTCTCTGAGAGGAACAATATATGTCCTAGAAAACATTAATCCCACAGGACTCGAGTTTTGTTTATATAGGAATAAAATTGGTATAACACTTAGTGCCGGAATAATATTCTCAAAACAACAAGCTTTCTTAAAAGTCGCCGAAAAACCCTCTTTTCTTACATCAATTATTAGCTCACGTATCATTATTAATAAAAGGCCTACCGTGGGTAGCGGTGCAAAAGCTACTGCAAGTGATAAATATAATCCAAAAAGTTTTATATTTTTATTATTCATTAGTAGCATAGTGACAATCCAAATTGGAATCGCTTGATGAAAAACCCAAAACCAATACGTGAAAAAACCATGAAAGGAGAACATCTGTAATGGTGTGTCAATGTAATTGATCATGTTAGGAAATTCAAAGCTTCCACGAATTAATAATCGGTCAAAGAAATAGGCTAGAAAATCAACTCCTGTTATCGCAATCAAGATTAACAAAATTTTTAAACTTGCTTTCTTAAAAAATCGAAAAATCAGATAGCAAATCGCCACTACTCCAAAATATAAATAGAAGAATAAAAAGAGTGAAGCCACTGTATAACTCTTACTAATTTTACCCACTGCCGCTGCCGGTAAAAACCAAGCCAAATAATAGGATAGCAGTCCTCGCTCTGAACCGATAAATTTCGCTTCTTTAGAATCAGCTTCAAAATCATACTTCACCGGCCACTTATGATTGACCATATCATGAAGCAAAGCATTTCGACTATTATAATCCCAGTTCTGAAACATTAAACCACCTGCTCCTGAAATAATATTTAATCCCAGAATCATCACTAAACTTAAAGTAATTACTTTAATATTAAAGATTTTTTTATATTCCTCTAAAGTTCTAGTCTGAATACTTTTATAAAATATCACTAGTCCATAGATAGCAGCCAACATACAGGGAATTGCTACATATACTTTAAACCAGAACCATAGCCATATCAAAATTGGTATCATTAAGAAGATATAAATGAGTAATAAAATTGTTTTATCAACCTTCTTGTAGAAGTTCAGCCAGTTATTCTCAGTTTTCATTGTTACTCCCTATTATTTAACATTAGAAACATCTCAGAGGCATGCCAAATGCTAGATAGTCTTGGCCCCTTCTCATGACTATAGTGTTCATTGATCAGTTTTTGTTCTTCCGCCTCAGCTTCGGTTAATTCACCATCAAAAGTTAATGGGTATGCTTCATCCAAAATTGTCGTCAAACCATAATGACCAGGTTCTTGATGTACGCTCGCCCATTCTTTTGCCGGATGCATTGGATCTACAATATTGCCATGTTTGGCTTCTTTATAATCATTTAACCACCAAGTTAATCCCAGGTATTTATCAGGCTTTCCCAAATTAAAGTCATATCCAAGTTCAATCCTGTTTTTTCTCCCCCCGTTGATTAATAGGGCAGTCGGATAGTAACCCATTTCTTCCTCATCAACCTTACCAGTAAATTCTCCATCAATGGCTTTTTGTTTTACTTCAGTACGAATTTTATTTATCAAATCTTGTCGATTATTAGTAATCGCGCCAATTAGATAAAGTAACTGGCCAGGATTATCTGCAGACTCTACGCATTTCGGTTCATTTTTTTCTAGTTTATTGCGACAATCGTAAATAGAACCAATCTGTTTCATCCAATTTTCAAACAGCCAAGTATTCTTAGTTTCTTCAAGTACCATAGCTGCCATCATACCCTCCCGGTACAATCCAGATTCATTTGTTTTTGCCATTAATGTTGTTCTTGGTTTTCCTTGGTTAATATTCACCAAAATTTCTTGATGTAGAACTTTTAGGATTCGACCTACTTTAGATTCTTCAAAGTTAGGTAGATTAATCTTATTTTTGCTGGTAGAAATAGTTTCAGTTGTAATATTTTCAACAAGTTTCGTTTCGCGATTATTAAGTCTATCATCTTCCCATTGGTTGTAATTATTCCAGTCCTCCCAAATT
Source organism: uncultured Candidatus Saccharibacteria bacterium (assembly GCA_937958235.1). Classification (GTDB taxonomy): domain Bacteria; phylum Patescibacteriota; class Saccharimonadia; order Saccharimonadales; family Saccharimonadaceae; genus Nanosyncoccus. The sequence continues at coordinate 9,761 of CALFGG010000062.1, read as the reverse complement.
CTCGCCATGCGTCCTTTTTCAATATGTACGCCGGTTTCATCTTCGTAAATTCTTGTAATTTTACCAGCCTGGTCAAGTAATAACACGGTGTACATGTTTGGGATAATCATCTCGTGGGTAAAGTCAAAACTTCGAACTGTTTGCTTAGTCTGTAAGTCAATTAATTTACCTTTTTTATAGATCAGCTTCTTACGATCGCCCATGCCAAAACTAAAGAAATCCGAATTCTTTTTGTGGCTGATTTCATATTTTTGAATAAAATATGTCTGAGCTCTTAGTGGTACATCAAGCTCATATAGATACTCAGCTAACTCATTCGTCATTTGTTTTGTAAAATCATTTCTCAAAAATGGCTTATAATCAACCCCCGCTCTGTCTAGTGCTTCAACATTTTTTATTTCACGATGATTTAAATAACCAGAGAATGAAACCCATCCAATTAGGCTCACTATAACTATTACCACCCCAGCCACTACTTTGAACTTTACCTTCCTAATTACTACTGCCGCAAAAATTACTAAGCTTAATACGATTAATATTAGGATGTATTTTGGCATTGTTGCTTTGAAGCCAAATTTAACGTGAACTTCTTGAAGATATTTTATAATACCAATCACCTGTAGGAATATATAGGTAGTCATCGTCTGTATTTTGTATTTTACAAAGAAGTCGCGCACGTAATTTAAAAATTTTGTTTTTTCATCCAAATGCGTAAAGATATAAAACAAGATTGCAATAATTAAGAAATTGTAATGTAGCACATACAGAAAACTTTCGTATGGATTATAGAAAATATGTAATACAAAATTAAAACCATAGGCAAAAAGTAAGGCGAAATAAATTTTTTCTTTAAAGATTTTTCGCTTAGCAAAGAAGTAATAAAAATTGATTAAACTAAAAAGCCCAAAGCTTGCTAGTCCCAACACGTTTATCAAATTATTTTTTTCTAGAATTAAACCTCCTAGTAGGCCGAATTGATATACAAATGAGGTGTTCATTTGGAATATTACACGTTTAATACTCCAGGTTCTTTCAATATATGTAAATTCTTCAGAATTTTTATCCAGCAAAAAACCATTAATGCTCGAAGTGAAGAAATTATTTGCAGATGGCCAAAAAGATTTTTGAATATCAGCTAACATCACGGTAATCGAAAGTACGACTAGGAGAACCGAACTAAATTTAATAAATTTGCATTTTACGTTTTTGTTTAAAAAGATAATTATGCTAAGTAAAATTAAGAACTGTACAATATTAGTTAAAGTAAAAGCTAAGCTAAAAATTCCCGCGATTACTAGTAATGCATAATCTTTTAACTCTAGTTTTTTGTCAATTAAACCAGCCGCAATAACCCACATCACTATTAAGCCAAACTGTGAAAATACGTAAGTTTCGAAAATAGAATTAAAGGCTACTTGTGTAAAGGACAATGTCAAAATAACTGTTGCAGTTAAACTGGTTTTTTTACTTACTCCAAGCTTCTGCATAAAACGGTAGAATAATGTTGCGCTCAGTGCTCCGATGGCTGCCTCAAAAATTACTGCAGCAACAATTACTCCAGTGAATCTTCCGAGTAATCTTATAAAAGGTTGCGTTAATATTACAAATAATGGATGTACTGAGGTTCGATAATGTAGACCTTCTTGCATGGTCATATCTTGCAGTACACGTGGTGTATCGCCACCATAAAACACGTCGGTCTCTGTTCCGTTTGTAATTAGGTTTACAAAAGAGAGTAGGAACAGATTGATGGCAAAGACTATTGTAAATATTTTTAGAAATTCTTTAATCTTGTCGCCGTGGTTTTTTAGAAAATCTTTTATCTTCATCTTCAACTCTTTCATCTTATTGTCCCTTACTCCACCTCGTTATTTTTTAGAAGTCTTCCTTCATCTTCTTAATAAATGCTTTCCAGCTATGCCTCTCCTCAAGCAATTTCTGCGCCTCCTTCACATATTCTTCGTATTTTTTCGGGTTCTTCCTAAAATCTTTCAGTTTCTTTACGTAGCCATCAACATCTCTAATTTCTTTAACTAGGGAACCAGTCTTTCCATCCTGGATGAATTCATGTACTCCACCGTCATTGCTTGCTAGAATTGGTAGTCCCGCTGCAGTTGCCTCAAGCAGAATATTTGGCACACCATCACCCACACTCGTGTAAAGTAAAATATCATAATTTTCGGTTGGTAAGTTTGAGAAGCCATCAAACGCACCGCAGTAATTAATTACTGGTACTCCATCAAAGAAATTTTTATCCACGTCGTCTGAAAACGCTCCAAATACATCAATTTGAAATTCTTTTGAATCCAGCTTATTTGCGATTAGCTTGATCATATCTGGCATTTTTTCTCTTGTTACTCGACTCGCCCAAAGTACCTTCACTTTTTTATTAGCCTCAGCATGATGAACCGGCTTTATTTTATCCATGATTGGTTGGTACTGTACCTTGAATAGTTTTTCATCCAATGCATTCTTCTCAATCGATTCTTCGACAAAAGTTTGATTATCTGTAAAGATCTTCTTTACTACTGGATAAATATCAAAGATGAATGGATCATCAAAAGAAAAGCGGCAAGTAAAATTACTCTCTGGGATAAAGCAAGATGCGAATACTGAAACGGTTAAGTCATAATGATTTTTGATTAACTCTTGATGTTTATATGCCCACGCATATGCATATTCTGAGTTAATTATGTGTAGTCTCTTACACTTAAGTTGTGTAATTACTCTTGATAATAGCTCATCTTTTTCGTAAGGTGGGAGTCCCTCCGCCAATTTACCAAATTCAATCAAATCGGTATTTTTTGGCAACATTTTAGCCCAAACATTTTTATTTGGTAATGTAGTGATAACTGTGAATTTAGAACCCAGATGAATTTCTTCTATCGCCTTCATCATATTTAACATCACCTTGTCCGCACCACCACGTACCACCCAAGGTACCATAAAAATATAATCAGGTACATGAGTCACCGACTGTGCAATCTTAAGATAAGTTTCTCCAATTATTGAAAGGTCACTTGGATCATAAATTTGAGTTCTTTTTAAGATAAATGGATACGGATAAAGTTGAGTTTCAAGAGGATTAATTTTTGCCCACTCTCTCACCACAAATTCCGGGATTTTCTCAAGTTTGTTTTTCTGATTAAACTTATTCAAAACCTTTAAAGTCAGTTTTGCTGGTGGTGTAATAAAATAATTTAAGAAATTATTGTCTCGAATTTTCTTATATAATTTATAACCTTTTCTCTTTAGAGAAACTTCAACTGGAACGTCAGCATGCGAATCTGCTCGAAATTCGCGTACTTTCGCAAAATCAAAAAGGTCCAAATATGGAATAATTTGATGCATATTATTACTAGAAGAAAGTCTTGAATTATTTGATCTACGGTAAAAAAGAATCGTTTCTCTTGCAATGATATGCTTAATTCCAGCATTTGTTGTTTCCACATTAAATACATAATCTTCGTGAGAATAGCCTCCAACTAGGTGTCGATAAGGGAATTTTAATAGTGTAGAGGTTTTCGCCATTAGGATTGCACACCAACGGTTTTCTCCTAGTAGTACAATTGTATCTTTTTCGCGCGGCAAGGTTTCCGTCTGAATAGTCAAAACGTTATTTACCTCAGTACCGAAGGTTAAAATTCCTTCCGGATGTACAATCACTTCTTCAGTTGCACCAATTAGTGCTCCATAAGCCACGACCAGCCAGTTGTCTGATATTAAGTCATCTCCATCGAGAAAAGTTAAATATTCACCACTAGCTTTTTGTGTTAGGAAATTACGAGATGGTCCAGGGTCGCCAAAGTTATTTTCATAAATTACTACATTTGGCATCTTTGCGTATCGTTTAAAATAATCCTTAGTGATCTGGTCACCGTTATCGATATGAATCAAGATTTCGTAACTAATCTTTTTTTCTTCGAGTTTCTTGGTTGCCTCAAGAATACTTCTCATCGTTTTGTGCGCCACCAACCCTTCGTTGTGCGCAGTGACTGCCACCGTTAAATCGTACCTCTTCATATTAGCTTGTATTATAGCATAGTGTATCTAATGTTATAATTAAGCCATGAGAAAAGACGCCAAAAAGTCATCCTCGAGTGCAAAAGTTGTCATTATCCGAAATATCTCCCCTCAGTGTTACGGAGGCGGCGAAACCTATCAATTAATCCTTTCTAGTTTATTATCGGCTCATTCTTATCACCCGATTATCTTTAGTTCTTCAGAAAAACTCCTTGAGAATAGTAAGCAATCTAATATTTCTTGTCAGCGGGCCCCCTTCCTTAAATTTCAAAACTGGAGTGGCCTAAAAAACCTTCTACTCCCGCTCTATTTTCTGTGGCAACTCTACCTCTATTTTTGGTATCTCCATCAATTTAAGAATCTAAAGCCCAAAACTATAATCGTTGAATCTCGCGATGATTTTCTTGCCGCCACGCTTGCGGCTAAAAAATTAGATATCCAAACTCTTTGGATTGATCACATGGATTTTCGTAGTTGGGTTCTTCAAAACGTTGAGAAGAAATATAAGAACTTTATTGGTAAAAGAATTTTGAAAGTTGCTCGCCTTGTTGATTGCATTATTTTTATTTCGAATTATGAACGTCAATTTTTTGAAAAACTCATCAAAAAGACTTCGTTACCACCTTTTCAAAATCTAACCACTATCAAGAATGGCGCCATCGATTCTTTTGATGAATATCAAAAAATATCAGTAACTCCACAATCGTTTATCTATCTAGGCCGCCTTGAAGAATACAAGGGAATTAAGGAATTAATCGCCGCCTTTCAGGAAATCTCATCAAAGCATAAAGATGCCACCCTGCATATTTATGGTACCGGACCATTTGCTGATTACTGTAAGCAACATCAAACTTCACAAATTATCTACCATGGTTTTACGGATCAACCCCTCGCTAAAGTTGCGGCCGCAGAAATTTTCGTCCTACCATCGTATATTGAGGGTCTGAGCCTCGCATTGATTGATGCTACCATGCTAAAAAAGGCCATCATTACAACTAATATTGACGGCAATCCTGAAGTCGTCCAGGATTCTTTAAATGGACTTCTTGTGCCCGCCAAAGATCAGCAGGCCCTTGCTCGCGCAATGAATAAACTTCTAGAGAATCCCGCTCTAGTTCAAGTCTTCGCCAGAGCCTCGAGGGAGAAGTATCTTAGAGATTTTGATTTTTCAAAAACTATTAAAGAACAGCTAATTCCAATCATAGAAGGGAAGGAACATGTCTAAAAACCCATTAATTTCAGTTATTGTTCCAGCTTATAATGTTGAAGAATATCTCGCCGCCTGTCTCGATTCTATCCTTCGGCAAACCTTTTCAGATTATGAAATCATCCTTATTGATGACGGCTCCACTGATCGTACTGCAGAAATTATTTCACAGTATTCTTCTAATTCGCGTATTAGAGTTCATACCCAGCAAAATTCTGGTATCTCCGTTGCACGTAATCAGGGAATTAAAATGTCTCGTGGTCAATATATTTGTTATATTGACAGTGACGATATTATAACTGAGACATATCTCGAAAAACTCATTACTCCACTCCTCCAGAATCCTGAAATTGATATCACTGTCTGTGGTTATCAAGAGGTTTATCAGACTCATTGTTTTCATCATATCCCATCTCCTAGGATCTCCTCCGGTTTTCAAGCTACTCAAGATTTTCTTATTAAGCAACAAGATCTTGATATCCTAATTTGGAACAAAATGTATCGTAAAAATTTATTTACAGATCATCATATCCTCTATCCTGCTGGGCAGATTCATGAAGACAACCTTACTACGTATAAGCTATTTTTCGCTGCAAAAAATATTCAATATTTAGCAGAAGAACTCTATTTTTATCAACGTAGGAACTCTTATATTACTAAAAACTTTACTTCCACCGAAAAGACTCTGACTCGTCTTCGTGCCAAAGAGCAGATGGCGAAAGAAGCAAAGATCTATCTCCGAACTCCTGAATTTAAACTTATTTGCAATGTTGCACTTATTTTGGCCTATTTTGCCTACATTGATAATGCAATTACATGCCATATTGACCAAAAATACTATCAAGAGTATCGCGAGAAAGCCCTTCACGCTCTTATGATTAATCAAAAAAATCCCTATCTTACTCAAAAACTCCGTCTCTATTCAGTCTTACTCTCCACACCGAAGGGCTTTCTTTATCGCATATTTCGCAAAATCACTTTAAAACAGGTATAATATAGTTTAAAATCACCAAAAAGGAGTTAACATGAAAATTCTCGTCACCGGTGGTACCGGTTATATCGGCTCCCACACTGTTGTCGAACTGCAAAATCAAGGACACCAAGTCGAAATCCTCGATAATCTTTTTAATAGCAAGATTACTGTTCTCGATAAAATTAATCAAATAACCGGCCAAACCCCAGTCTTTCAAAAGATTGACCTACTCGATTATCAAAAAATGCGTGAACTTTTTGCCTCCACGCATTTTGATGCGGTCATTCACTTTGCTGGCCTAAAAGCCGTCGCTGAGTCTATCGAGCAGCCTCTTCGCTACTATGAAAATAATGTTACCGGCACCCTCAATCTCTTGAAGTGTATGGCTGAATTTAAGGTTAATCGAATTATTTTCTCCTCTTCTGCCACTGTCTATGGTAGTACCAACTCTGGCAAACTCGATGAGTCAATGACTACTGGTGTTGGTATCACCAATCCTTATGGAGAAACCAAGCATGTCATAGAAAAAATTCTTGAGTCCGAGGCTACTTCCCGTCCTGAACTTTCAGTTGTGATCTTAAGATATTTTAATCCAGTTGGCGCTCATATTTCTGGTCTCCTCGGTGAGGATCCAAACGGCATTCCCAACAATCTTATGCCAGTTGTTATGCGCGTTGCTGAGGGTAAAATTAAAGAGCTTCAGATCTATGGTGACGATTATAATACCCCAGATGGTACCTGTATTCGTGATTATATCCATGTAGTAGATCTCGCCAAGGGTCATCTCGCTGCCTTGAAGGCCACAGGTACTCCGGGTGCCAAAGTTTATAATCTTGGCTCTGGTAAGGGTTCTTCTGTCCTTGAGATTATCAAAGCCTTCGAAGACGCTAGTGGTAAACCACTCCCCCACCGCATCTCTGATCGTCGCCCAGGTGATCTTGCCGAAATCTTTGCTGATCCAAGCAAAGCTAAGCGAGAACTTGACTGGCAGACCGAACTCACGGTCGCTGACGCCATGCGTGATACGATTAACTTCCTTAACCACCAAAATTAATTTTAGTCAAAGGTAAAAATATCGAACTTGGGGTTCGATATTTTTAAATTCATGATTTAAGCTAAACTTATTTTCGAATCTTCGCCGCCAAACTTGCAAAAGGTAGAATCAATGGATTCAGATATTTCCATTTTTTCACCATAGCCTGGTTGCTTCTTGCTACTGCTAAGGCGTGTGAAATGCGCCAGCGTATCATTACCCTAAGTAGCCAGTGTTTCTGCTCTTTAGTTGGATTATCTCCCACCCACGTTTTCAGATAGTTAAAGCTTCTTTGCCAATTCTTCCATGGTAGGGAAGAACTTGCTACGGTGCTAGTCTCGGTTCCATAATGATAGATATAGTATGGTTTTGCTAAAAATTTTAAATCCATCAGTCCTTCAAGTCTGGCACATTCCAAATAATGTAAAACAAAATTTGTGTCTTCCGCGAAGTCCCACCCAAGTGGAAACTCTAAGTTGCATTTTTTAATAATTTCAGCTCGAAACATTTTGTTCACTGAAGCATATAGTCTTCCGTCCGAGGCCAAATTCTTCAAAATATAGGTCTTATAATCTTCATCCGCTTCACGTTCCTTTATTTGGTTTGTGAACATTTCTTTTTCTGTCTTTTGGTGAATTCTCTTATATAAAAATCCTGCAGTTACTACCGCCACGCTCTTATTAGCTAAAAGCTTGCTCATTTCGCTTAAATAGTTTTTAGATACCGTATCATCAGAGTCAATAAATGCTACCAGTTCCCCGTGCATCTTCTTTAAAGCTGTATTCCTTGCGGCGGCAGGCCCAGCATTTTCTTGCTGAATCAGTACAATTTTTTTCTTAGAATCAGTCAATTTTTGTTGACGGCAAAACTCCGATAATAGGGAAAAGCTATCATCTTTTGAGCCGTCATCCACGCAGATAATCTCCAAATTTTCATAACGATCCTTTACTAGTCGATCCAGTAACTTTACTGCCTTGTCTCCCGTATTGTAGACCGGAATAATAATCGATATGAGGGGTGTCTTCATACGCCTATTGTACCATTATGAAAATATTTTTTGTCCAACTTCTCTATGATATAATTTAAGATATGAAAATCCCTAACCTCGGTAGTCGAAAAAACCGTATTCTTTTAAAAGAGCTCGTCAAAACTGATTTTAAACTGCGCTATCAAGGGTCTCTACTTGGGTATCTTTGGGCAGTCTTACGCCCCATGATGCTTTTTGCTATCCTCTATGTAGTTTTCGCAAAAATCCTTAAAATGGGCAGCGACATCCCGCATTACCCAGTCTATCTCCTAGCCGGCACCGTTCTCTGGAGCTTCTTTTCCGAATGTACAAATCAGGGAATTCAAGCCATCGTTGCTCGTGGTGATCTTCTACGTAAAATCAGCTTTCCAAAATGGATCATTGTCGTTTCCGCCACTGTCACCGCCCTAATCAACTTCCTAATCAATCTAGGTGTCGTTATTATTTTCGCAATTATCAATGGTGTGACCCCAAATCTTGGTTGGCTCTTAGTGCCACTCATTATTCTTGAACTCTACCTTCTCTCTCTCGGTATTTCTTTCTTTCTTGGCGCCATTAATGTTAAATATCGTGACATTTCCTCCATCTGGGAGGTTTTTATGCAAGCCCTTTTTTACGCCGTACCAGTTATTTATCCCATCACCATGGTCGCCAGCGCCAGTCCGCTCGCCGCTAAAATCTTTCTCTTAAATCCAATTGCTCAAGTCATTCAAGATGTGCGCTACTTCCTTATCACCGATCAAACTATCACCACCTGGAATTATCTCGAAAATCGCCTCCTTTATCTTATCCCGCTCGGTCTGGTTTCTCTAGTTATTATTTTGGGTGGTATTTATTTTAGAAAGAGATCTAAATATTTTGCGGAGGAGGCCTAATGTCTAAACAGAATCAAAAAGAGCTTAAGAAATCAAAAAAGGCTTCTGCCTCTAAAAAATCCTCGTCTGAGAAACTGGTTGAAGGATCTCAGGACATAATCATTGTTGATCATCTCTCGAAGAGCTTCAAACTTCCTACTGAGCGTTCTTGGGGTTTAAAACAAGCCATCTTTAATCGCCTTAAAGGTATAAAAGGTTACACCAAGCAGGAAGTTTTAAAAGATATTAGCTTTACCGTTAAAAAAGGAGAGTTTCTTGGCATTGTTGGTCGTAATGGCTCCGGCAAATCTACTCTCCTAAAGATCCTTGCGCAGATCTATACCCCCGACTCTGGTTCAATTACCGTCCATGGCTCTCTTGTTCCATTTATTGAGCTTGGCGTTGGCTTTAATCCCGAACTTACTGGTCGCGAAAATATCTATATGAATGGTGCTATGCTTGGTTTTTCCAATGAAGAAATGGACCAAATGTTTGATGATATTGTCCAATTTGCCGAATTAGCCCCCTTCATGGATCAAAAACTCAAAAATTATTCTTCTGGCATGCAGGTTCGTCTCGCTTTTTCCATTGCCATTCGTGCTCGCGGTGACATTCTTATCCTGGATGAAATTCTTGCTGTCGGT
>CALFGG010000061.1 GCA_937958235.1 uncultured Candidatus Saccharibacteria bacterium | reverse complement strand
ATCAAAGAAATGATCGCTAAAACTGGTGAGAATATCACAGTTCGTCAGTTCAAGCGTATTGAGCTTGGTGTAAACGAATAGTTGACTCCTAAAAAATAAACCCTACAGGGTTTATTTTTTTATCTTCCACCCGAGTTATGGTAATATATTACTTATGAATATATTTTTTGGGATTTTGATTGGATTTATCGTATTAACTACTCTTGTTGTTCTTCATGAACTAGGACATTTTCTCACTGCCAAGAAAAATGGCGTGAAGGTTAACGAATTTGGCATTGGTTTTCCTCCACGCGCCATTGCCTGGATTCATATTCCAGCCAGCCAGGTCGAAAACTACCTCGAAAACCTCTCAGAAAAAGGCAAAAAGCAACTAAATCAAGCTAAATTACAAAAAAGACTGGCAAAAATTAAGAACGCCAAAACTAGTGGCAAAGAAAAATACTATTGGCTCCCATTTCCAAAGGCTGAATATCAAACTCCTCAAAAATACTTAATTTTTAGCCTCAACTATCTCCCAATCGGTGGCTTTTGTGCCATGGACGGCGAATCTGCAGCCGACACTAAGAAGGGAACCTTTGGCGCCACTAATTTTTGGCAAAAAACACAAATTCTCTTCGGCGGTGTGATCATGAACTGGCTAACGGCTATTGTTATCTTCACTATCCTAGCTTGGACTGGTATGCCAGAATTTCTACCTAACCAATTTTCAATTCAAAGCGACGCAAAAAGAACTACTCAGCCTGTCATCATCTCAAAAGTCCTTGAAAATTCTCCCGCCGAAAAAGCTGGCATTAAGAAAAATTCCCAGATCATTAGTATGTCCGAACAAAACAACGATCAGAAAATTCAACCCACCAACTCCCAATCAGTAATAGAGTTTAATAACTCCCACAAAAACCAAACCGTTATTTACCACTTAAAGAATCTCGATTCTGAGCAAGAATATACCGCCACCGCCAATCTCGGCTCCGGCGAAAATAATCAGCCAGCCCTCGGCATTGCCTTAGAACCCAATTTTACAGAAGCTAAAACCCGCTACACTTGGTCAGCCCCACTTGTTGGCGTTGGTACGACCGCTCAGATCACTGCCAAAACTTTTGAGGGTTTTGGTGAACTCGTCAAGAATATCTTCCAAGGAGTCATCAGGCAATTTAGTGGCAACAACCAAACCAAAGAAGAAGGGAAAAAGCAAATCAGCAAAGTTGGAGATTCAGTTTCTGGCCCTGTTGGCATTATCGGCGTACTTTTCCCAGCCTTCACAAGTGCCGGCCCCACCAATCTCGCCTTCTTAGCCGCCGTGATTTCCATCTCTCTTGCCTGTATGAATGTTCTTCCAATCCCAGCTCTCGATGGTGGTCGTTGGTTCTTAATTGGACTCTTCAAGTTGCGTGGTAAAAAGCTTAAAAAACAGACTGAGGAAAAAATCGTCGGACGCGCTTTTCTCGCTTTGATTGCTCTCAGTGTATTAATTACTATTCTTGATATTATCAAGATCACTAAATAGAATTATGGAACAACTAAATTATAAAACCACTAGAAAAGAAAAAGGATTCAGGGGTTTTCTCACAAACCTAAAAAGCCTTCCACTGGTTTTCATTTATCTTATTTCAACCTATCTCACATCCTTTGCCAGCGAGATTATTATTGGTTATGCCATGATTTTCACCCTCGGCCCAGCCACATTTAAGACACCCGTCATGATGACAACCTATACTGCCCTTGCTTATATACTCGCCTTTACAATCCTGGCTGGTCTGCCAAAGTTGGTATTAAGGAGTCACAAAACAAATGATAAGCCAAATACAAAATCAAATCCCTTGAAAAAATTTATAGGATTATGGCAAGTCGATAAAAAAGACCTCGGAGTAATCGGTCTTCCAACCTTCCTTGATATTACTCTCAGCTTAATTACCTTTGTCGGATACACTTTTATTTCATACCTTCTACTTGAGCTTTTCAAAAATTTCTCCTGGTTCCAAGTCAATCAGGCCCAAGATGTTGGTTTTTCTCACTACTTAGTTGGCATTGATCGAATTTTCGCCTTCATCTCCCTAGTGATTCTTGCTCCCGTCTTCGAAGAACTTATTTTTCGAGGGTGGCTGTTCGGTAAACTACGCAAAAAACTCCAACTTATCCCAGCCATTCTCCTCACCTCTATTCTCTTTGGTGCTATGCATGGCCAATGGAATGTCGGAGTCAATGTTTTTGCACTCAGTCTTTTCCTCTGTGGCCTCCGTGAATTTACGGGCACTATCTACGCCAGCATTCTCCTTCACATGATTAAAAACGGCATCGCCTTTTATTTCATGTATGTCATTGGTTTATAGTCTCTAAATCTTTTTAAATGTTTTAAAAGTCAAAAAAATAATGCCCTAAGACATTATTTTTATCATTATTTTTTGACATCGTCTTTTAGGCAATGGCAAGAATTTCACCTTCATTGCCATTTGGTAGGGTGTACTTATCACCCACTTTTTTACCCATTAAAGCCTTACCTATTGGAGAAATATCTGAAATACGACCATTCAACGGATCCGCCTCAACTTCACCAACAATCATATATTCATGTTCTTTTCCAAGAATCTTAATTCTCACCTTCGCACCTACCGCCACTTCCTTAAAAGAACCTGTTTCAATAATTTTTGCATTTTTTAGGATATCTTCAATTTCCAAGATTCTAGTTTCAAT
>CALFGG010000060.1 GCA_937958235.1 uncultured Candidatus Saccharibacteria bacterium | reverse complement strand
TTTCCTGGTATTTTTATTAAACCACTTCAAGCCATAAAAAAGGACCGGCAAAAGCCAGCCCAAAAGAGAATAGTTGCGACTTGTTTTTTCTAAATAAATTATCACCCCCTTAATCCTGAACTCTTGTATTTTATTATAACTTAGACAGCATATCTAAGAGTTCATACAGTGTTTGAGAACTGGACCAAGCCCAGCCGTCCCACTCTTCACCAGAGTTAAGCGGTGTGCCATTGTGAGCTAGCCATACTGGGTGGCAGCTATCCAGGAATCCATTGTTATAACGGTACTGGATTTTTAAAGTCCAGTTGTTACGCGAGAATTCCTGCTGCACGACATCGTAATCTCCGCCAGTTGCCTTCCAGGTCTTAGTTACTACCGTAAACCCAGAATTCTTCGCAGAGCTTTCGAGAGCGTCTGCAAGTTGCATCTTATAACCGCTATACTGCTTGCGGTTATCTTCTTTCGCGTGAGCATCGGTTACCCTCTTTGTCTCAGCCATGATGGCCTTTTCTTTTTCGCCAGCAGGCTGGATCTGACCGCTTGCAGCAGAGTCTTTATTAGAGCTCGAATTGCACCCACAAGTGCAGTTACAAGTACAGCTACACTTATTGTTGCAGTTATTTGCCGCCTTGGTATTAGTCGGTATTGAAAAGAAAATTATCAATGCGACTGCTGCGATCGCCTTTATTAAGGTCTTTAACATAGTCATTTTTATCCTCCTTTTAAAAAACTATGTTGTGGCGCCCACACTATTATGGGTCATTAAAGCCACTCTTACATCAAAACTATTATAACATGTTAATGAAAAATGTAAAACATGATCTCACGCCTATCAACGTGCTATATCAAAGAAATTATAGAGGATATTTTATCCCTTATTGTTTCCGAATAGAAATTCCAACCACTGCTCAAAATTTGATAATTTTCTTGCCTCTATCCTTTCATCAAGGGTTAGTTTTGGATGTTTGTTCTTTGCAATTTCACTATTATTCGGCAAATCAATCATCACCTCACCTGGCAGCTGTTTTCCCAACAACTTGCGCGCCTCTAGTTCTTGGTATTCCTCAGACGCATAATACTGATTTTCTAATTTTGTCTTATTTACATCAAGCTGGAGTAACTCCATCTCTGTCTGCTTGGCGTTCATTTGCTGCTGTAATTCCCAGTTTTTAGCAATTGAGCCAACCGAAGCAATTAAAAGCGCTGAAAAAAGCAAGGGAATCGAGAGCAGCAAAATATTATTAAAATCTAAGACCTCAGTTTTTAACCAAAAACGTAAACGATTAAAACGTATCCTGAATTGTTCCTTTTTCGAGCGCACACCCATATATCTTATTATATCAGTTTGTGATAAAATTAATAACAACCTGGGGGCGTAGCTCAGGGGTTAGAGCAGGCGGCTCATAACCGCTTGGTCGTTGGTTCGAGCCCAACCGCCCCCACCAGATTATAAGAAACTCGGCACTTATGCCGATTTTTTAATGAAAATATTATAAAGTATTTTTCATTAGGCTGCCCCCTGTCCAATTTTAAAAGAAAAATGGGGGTAAAACTGCTGCTTTATCCCCATAAAATCATTTGTTAATATTCTAAATAGTTTGGTTTATAAGTTATTTTTTATCTACTAATCCAAGAAGTTCATTGTTTAGGTTTCCAGACCAAAGCGCTGCGGCTTTTTGTTTTAAGAATGGTGTTTTTTCTGGTAGCCCACGGAGTTGTGATAGTCTTCGACTGGACAACATTTGAAAGTGCTCAGTTAGTTCGTCTTTATTCCCAAAGTCTCTTATCCGTCTAAATATATTCCAAAAGCTCTCAAAATTAGATTCGTTATATTCACCACTTTGCGAGGTTAATTCTGCAAATCGACAAATTTCTTTAAAGTCTGGGTCGAATGGTAATTCTTGCCTATCCTTCTCACTGATTCCCCTCATAGCAAATGTGGCTATTCTTTCTACGAAAGCAAGAGTCTTTACTTCTGAAGGCTTAATGCCAGTTTCTCCCTGGTGCTCTTTTAATAATTCGTTCATCCGTTCTACAATTTTGCCGACCTCTTTAAAGTCTACATATGCCTCACCAGTTTGCTTATTTATATTTAAATACATATCCTGGATTAAATCATTTAAATACTCATCTTCAACTTCTGGTTTTTCTAGCAGTTTGGGCTCAGTATTTTTTACTAAACGACGCAAGGCATCTACTACCATTTCTTTGCGACCAGTACCAAATCCATTTCCTTTACGTTGCTCTTCTTCTCGTTCATAATTGTCCAAATTAAACATATAATCACCTAGACTATAATTATCACGACTTTCAGGACCATATAGTTTATAAATCTCACGCAGTTTGGCCTCCGCTTTCGTATGTTCTTCTGGATTATTTCTTGTATCATAGAACTTTAGCATTGTCGATAATATTTCGTGCTCTCCAGGAGCTTCTCTATGGATGAAGCCACGATAGCTTATTAAGATACCTTCAAGTTCATAGGCATCCTCTCTATTTTGTTCGTAAGTCGCATAGTTATCTGCGGATACATCCCTACGGGCCAGCAATAGTTCTTGTATATTAGTAGGATTTACCTCGGATGTTAATGCATGAATGCAAAAGTCACTAGCACGAAAGCGATCACCCTTGAAAAAAACACTCGCAAAACCAAGCATCAGACCGTGGTCATCCCATAATCGTTGGACTTCGGTGTCCTTTTTGTTAATTAAGGGAACTACATTTTTGATGTAAGCCTCCACCCTTCTATTGTCGATAGGATGTATCTTGGCGTACATACTGAGTAGCGGGTGCTTAACTATAGTATCCATGTATGTGTCGATTATTCTATCATCGCCGCTAAAATTAGCCACTTCAATAGCAGTAGATAATACAGGTTTCTTGTCATAGATTTCCCAAAAGAAGCGGTCATCATCTTTAGTGTATTCATCATTAACTGCTCGTATTTCACCATCATCTGGGTAGTTATTATATGCCGCATTGGCAATCGTTTGCATCTGTTTATTGATAACTCCGACCGTCGAATCTGTAATGACATTACTATAATTGAACATGAAAGTTCTAAAAGTTTCTTCTGCTAAGCTAGATAGACCTTCAATCCTTCTCATGCTATTAGTTTTTTCAATGTATGGATTAAGGGATTCTACAATCATTTCTTTATCTTGTCGAATCGGATTCTTTTGCTCCCCTGGTAATTCTGAAAAATCTCGACCAATTCCGTACTCATCATCAAGATTGATATCTATATTTTTTGATGTTTTAATCCATTCAATAGTTTTTCTTCTTTCTTCTTTTTTATTCTCATAATTGCGCTTTTTAGCTTCTAACTGCTTATTCACTTGTTCCTGCCATTCTTCAGGGATGGAAACATTATATTTCCAAGAGCCATCTTTATTTACGACACTAGCCAGCCATTTCAGCACTATACCGCGTTTATCCCAAAAGTCCGATTCGTCGTTCCAGTCAACTTTAATATCTGGAAACTTAATATCTTCTTTTACATCTCCAGCAAATTTAATATTACTAGGATTCAAAACACTAGCGGTCTCATCATACTGTTCATTAGGAGATTCGCTATGGTTCGCGACTTTTATTCTTTCCATTTTTGCAGCCTTCCTCTACTTTTTCTTATTATAGTATATTTACTACTTAGTTTTACGTAGACTTATCATTATAAAATGTTAACGCTTGGAAAATTCGCCATCACTAAATCTCAATTCAGTCTCGCGCGCTTTTAAATGAATGATACTTAATTGTGAAGTTAACATAAGGTGTTACAATAATCTAAAAAGCGAGGTACTATTGTGCAAAATAATCCAGAATCAAATAAGTCAGTTAATAGGGAATATAAATCTTCAAATGAATGGGAAGATGTAGCTAAACTTGCAAAAGAGTCCTGGAATAAGGAATCTGATCATGCCACAGATTATGCCGCAGATTTTTATCGAGCCGCTCTTGATGTTACAAGAGACTTTGATCGTCGAAGGCAGGCTCTTGAATCAGAAGATCAAAAAATGAGTAAAACCGAGTTTGAAAAATGGGAAGACGCCCTGTCTGATGAGCTTGAATTTGCAGGTGATGAGCTTGAGAAAACGGATAATACACTTGAAACGATGGCAGAGTGTGCACAGTATATGATTCTTACAACTGATGAAGAAAAGACCTATAAAACCATCGAAGCTCAAGCGGGGAACTATTATCATGAAAGATCGGCTGCTCTCAAACAAGCCATCGAGTCTTCTGGACAACCAGAGTCCAAGCAGGATCTCGATAGTATCAGAAAATTCTACTATGCCGTAGTAGACCATCTTGATTATAGATATCCCATGCCAGGAGAGGTTGAAAGGCGAGGATATGAGGAGTTTGAAAAAGAACGCACTCTATCTCACAATAATTTAATAAAAGCCTTTAATGATATTAATGATTTGGCTAGAAAGTACCACGTTCGCCCATTTACTATTCGCAATTTCTGTCCTAGTGATGCACGTGATAAGAAAGATCAAACCCCTGCTGTTGCTAGATTGATGAAATATGACAGATATGTTCTCCAAAGTTTTTATATTGCTGCATTTTCTTCTGAAGAACAACGGAGAAAAGCTAAGCAAGAGCGTGAGAATCGTCTAGGTATCTACTAAGTCACTACAATAGTCCTAGCTAAAACATTCAAAATCTTCAAGACGCACTGGCTACTCTAACCCCTCAAGTGCAACACTTCGAGATCTATAGACCTCGAGTGGAGTCTTCCACTCGAG
>CALFGG010000059.1 GCA_937958235.1 uncultured Candidatus Saccharibacteria bacterium | reverse complement strand
TGCCTCCATAGGCCTGAATTTCTTCTAAGTTAAACAATAGATCCGTTCGCGAAGCAAAGCGATCAAAGGCACCAGTTTTTATTGCAGATTCCCATGATTTTTTATTAAATTTTGTGTTATCGACGCGAGAGGCAAAATCACAAACAGACTTAAATGGACCGTTTTTGTCACGTTCAGGGATAACGATATCCTCAATCAAGGCCTTCCCCATACTTTTAATAGCTGCAAGACCAAAACGAATCGTTTTTTCGCCGCCCACAATACCAAAGTCGGCATAGGACTGATTGATATCTGGGCCAAGCACCTTAATGCCCATTCTTTTACATTCTGCAATCTCAATCGCAAGTCGGTCGGTCCAACGCATGTCTGAAGTCATTAGTGCAGCCATAAAAGCGTCAGGGTAATGAGCCTTCAGGTAAGCCGTCCAATAAGCAACCAGGCCATAACACGCGGCGTGAGACTTGTTGAAACAGTAGTTAGCAAATTCGAGAAGCTGATTCCAAAAAGTTTCAGCTTGCTCTTCAGTGGCGCCACCAACTTCTTGAGCACCCTTGATAAACTCTGGTTTCACCTTATTCATTAGAGCCACTTTCTTCTTACCAACCGCCTTACGTAGAGTATCGGCCTGACCACCCGTAAAGCCGCACCATTCCTTAGAAATCTGCATGAACTGCTCCTGATAAATCAAGATTCCATAGGTGGATTTTAGGGCATTTTCAAGGCCTGGATGGAGATAAGTAATCGGCTCTTCACCATGTTTTCGACGAATGAAGGAATCGATGAACTGCATCGGACCAGGACGATAAAGGGCGACCATGGCGATGATATCCTCGAAGCTGGAGGCTTTGAGATCTTTTAAATAGCGCTTCATGCCAGCAGATTCAAGCTGAAAGACACCAGTGGTCTCGGCATTTTGAAGAAGTTGATAGGCAAGCGGATCATCGAGTGGCACGTTGTAAAGGTCGATATCATCGTGATAAACCTTGCGAATCATACGCAGGGCATTATTAATAACCGAGAGGTTAGAAAGTCCCAAGAAGTCCATCTTAAGAAGGCCTAGTTCTTCAACCTGCGTCGATGGATACTGGGTCGCTAAGGGGCCCTTGGCGGAAACTTCAAGAGGAAGGAATTTTACGAGATCATCAGGAGCGATCACGATACCACAAGCGTGGACACCGTGGGAGCGAATAGTACCTTCAAGTTTTGAAGCGTAGTCAATCACTTGCTTGGCGACTGGATTATGCTCATATTCATATTTGAGGTCCGGAGTATTAACAATAGCATCAGTCAACTTGACGTGATGGCCCTGAATGGGGTCTGGCACCAGTTTAGCGATACGATCAGCTTCGGCGTAAGGCACCTCAAGTACACGAGCCACATCACGTACAGCGTTTTTAGCCATCATTTTACCAAAAGTAACAATATTGGCAACACGTTCCTTGCCGTACTTGTCGGTACAGTAATCAATAACCTCATCACGGCGAGTATCCTGGATATCGGTATCAATATCAGGCATAGAGATACGATCAGGATTTAAGAAACGCTCGAAGAGTAGATCGTACTTCATAGGATCCAACTCGGTAATACGTAGGGCGTAAGCTAGGATGGAGCCTGCGGCGGAGCCACGACCGGGACCATAAATAATACGGCGAGTTTTACCCCACATGATAAAGTCTTGCACAATCAAGAAGTAACCGTTATAGCCCATTTTATCGACGACTGCCAACTCATAATCAATGCGTTCAAGAGTTTTTTCAGAGAGTAATTTTCGACAGTCTTCAATTGAAAGTTTTTCCGCCTCATCTTGAGTGACGCCACCATAACGAAAGGCGAGTCCACGAAAGACCAGCTTATCAAGATAACTTTTCTCGGAATCACCATCTGGAACTGGGAATTTGGGAATTAAGATTCGGCCGAGTTGAATTTCTGTACTACAACGCTCGGCAATCTTCCTTGTGTTTTTAATCGCTTCAGGATAGTCTTTACTCCAGCGATCAATAATTTCCTGTGGTGGAATGACGTGCAGCTGAAAGTCCTTCAAGGTCATACGATTAGGATCGGAGAGATTTGCGGCCGTACCGATACAGAGTAGAATTTCATGAGCATCCTGATCCTCGTGTTTGAGATAATGGCCATCGCAGGTTACCACTAGTGGTAGGCCAGTTTTTTTAGCGATTTTTTGCAAGCCACGGTTGATACGATCTTGCACATCCCAGTGGGTGGGAGAATCTGGATGACCATGATCCTGCATTTCAAGGTAGAAACGATCCTTATAGACTTTACTATACCAGTCTACTAGTTTTTCAGCACCCTCCATGTCGCCGTTTTTAAGACGCACGGAAATTTCGGAGCTTGCACAGCCTGAAAGACAAATAATCCCCTCGCTGTATTTTTCCATAATTTCGTGATCAATACGAGGTTTATAATACTTACCGTTAACCTCTGCCTCGGTGGCTAGGCGACAGAGATTCTCAAAGCCTTGATCATTCATTGAAAGAAGAGTGATGTGATAACGAACCTTATCGTAGGCTGGATCACGATCAAAACGAGAACGAGCGGCAACATAGGCCTCAAGACCAAGGATAGGTTTAATCTCAGCTGCCTTGGCTTCTTTATACAACTCAATCAAACTGGACATGGTGCCGTGATCGGTAACAGCAACTGCCTGCATTCCCTGTTCTTTGACATAACCGATTAAATCTGGGACCTTAGTAAGACCATCTAGTAGACTGTAATGTGTGTGGTTATGTAGGTGCACAAAATCACTGGGGCCGATTTGATGATTTGGATCATCTAATTCACAACAAAAATCATGATAGGCCTCTTCCTGGCTTTTTTGATCTGTGTTTACCTCACTTGACATCTATCTTACACCCATTTTCCCGTTAAAATACTCTCTTCAAATTTAATTGAAGAGAATATTTGTAATTAATTTAATCTTTACTATTTTGCTTCTTCAGCTGCTTCAGCTACATCTTCGGCAACTTCTTCAACGACACCTAGAACTTCATCTTCGGCAGTTTCTTTTTTCTTAAAGAATTTATCAAACATTTTTTGACCACCAGTTTTGGTGTCCTGATAGAGCTTCTGGCTGGTTTTTTTGGTTTCATCAAGGGCTTTCTTACCCTGCTCTTTCAATTCCTGACGTGTTTCTTTGCCGGACTTTGGAGCGGTGAGAATACCTGCGACAAGACCAGCTGCTGCACCTAGGACTACACCTAAGAAGAATTTACTATTATCTTTTTTCATATTTGTACTCCTGTTTAATCTGTTTATAATATATATTATAGTCGATTTTGAGCGAACAGTATAGTGGTTAGCTTCTAGCTTTTGGTTTTACGCTTTTAATTGGCGTTTTCGTGGCTTTGGTTGCTGTGCGTTTTGCTGATTGCTGAGTTGTATCTTCTTCCTCAAACTCATCAAAATAGGATTTTTTAGGTTTACGATCAATTTTTAAGAGGTTGAATAACTTTCTGCCGATATATTCTGTGACGAACCCTTTAGCAAGTGGACCAACTGAAGTAAGATCCTTAATATTATCAGCCACATCATCTGCTTTATCAAATATAGACTGACCAGTTTGAACCATAATTTCAATTTCAGAAAGCAGGCTAGTAAACTTAACCAGAAAAATAATGCCGACAATTAAAAAGATCAGTAGTGCAACTGATAAAAACATGACTAAGATCCATTCGGCAAGATTCATTTGTGACTCCATTTTTGATAACCTTTACGCTTATATTGTATTATATTTTGTAAATGTATACAACTAAAAAACACCCGCTTGGGGTGTTTTTAGTGGTTTAGCTAATTACTTTTGAAGAAAATCTACAAGTGCTTCACCATAGTCTTCAAATTCGGTTGCATAATAAAGACTAGCTAGGTTATAGTTTTTTGGATCACCTGTAGTCATCCAGTAACCTCTTGTCTTCTCAACATAAACATTGCCATCTTTGACCATGCGTGTAATAGCGTCAACAGTCCATAACTCACCGTCTAGGCCGGTATTTTTTGGATCAAGATACTGGAAGACATCTGGCGTGAGGAGATAACGACCATAAGAAGTGAGATTGGATGGAGCATCTTCGATTTTTGGCTTCTCGACAATATCATGTAGGGTCATTTTAGCCTCATCTTGAAGACTAATGATACCATATTTATTTAATACCTCCTTAGGCATTTCCTGAGCAATAATAATGGCCTGTGCATCTTGATGCTTAGCGTAGGAATCAATTAGGGTTTTGACATCGGAAGTACCGAAGACTACGTCATCCGAGTAAGCGACAATGAAGGCCTCGTCATCACGAATAAATTTACGAGCTGAAGCAATTGGAGAGCCGTTTCCGTATGGATAAGACTGGTCCTGTTCGATCACGGTAATTTTTGGATAATCAAGGATTTCTTGAATCGGAGCATAACGGTCTAGTTTGCCCTGCGCTTTTAGCTGCTTACGGATGTGATTTACGGAATTGTTAAAATAATCCTCGTAGATTGGCTTACCCTCAGGCGTGGCAACAATAATAATCTCTGTAATACCGGCCTTTATACATTCATCAACAACAAGTTGCATGATTGGACGATTTCCGAGTGGCAACATAGCTTTTGGAATAGTTTTAGTGATCGGTAAAAAACGGCTAGCAAAACCAGCATCAGTGATGATAGCCTTGGTTGGCATTTTATAGTTCATATTTTCTCCTTGAGACATAATTATAACATATTTACGTTTATAATGCCAGTTTTTAAAGAAGAATGAGGACTGCCTATTTATATTTAGGCCTTCTTAGCAGTCTTTTTCGCGGTTTTCTTGACCGTTTTTGTCGTGGCCTTTGAAACCGGGGTCTTTAATTCCAAAGTCTTTGATATTTTCTTTTTTACTGCAAGCTTCTCACTACGATAATCTTTACCCTGTTCATTATTATGTACGGAATAAATGAGATTTACGACACCAAAAACCATCATGTAAGAACCGAAGTATTTAATAAAAGGGATGGTGCCGAGGTGACCGGTATTTAAGATAACGACGCCCATAATACAGGCGCAGATGCCAGCAAGAATCCAGATAAACTTGTCTGTAAGATCATCAATGGCTTTAAGTCCGAGAATGATCTCAAAAATACCACGCAAAATTGTATAGGCGGCGATAACAATAAGGTGCCAGGCAACATTTTGCTCGTAAGTAAAGAGAAGAGCGAGGCCGGCAGAGATTTCTAGAATAGCCATCACTAGTGAGACGCCCCAAGTATTTTTTGTGCGTGCACGTGCGAGGAGATTCAATAGTTCGATAATTCCGAGCGAAAGGAGTACGCTGCCAACAATGATAACCAGTGTCTGAATATCGCTGGAATTGGTAAATAAGGCAAACCAACCAAACAATAAGGCAACAATCCCCTGTAGGGCAAAAATACCCCAGTGACTATCGATATACTTAAGTTTTGTAGTCATAATACTCCTTGATTATAGTTCTTATGATTATTTTAACATATTAGACAAAAGTCTGATGATTTTTATGCGCTCGCAGTGGCTAGCCTCTGATTTTTAAAGTCACTAAGTATACGAAGAACAACATTTGGCATAGATTCAGCAATTACCGTAGTACTTTCATACTGATATTCTTCACTTTTTACTGGTTTTTCTGGACCTTTTTCTTTGGGATGATATTTTGCAAGGAAGAGATTGTACTCAACTAGACCAAGGGCAATTTCAGCCTGTTCTTTGGTCATTCCAGTATAGCGTGCAACAATACCTGAATCTGAATGGTCGAGAGGATTTTTAGCGTAATATTTATCTAGGAAGCCTGTAACTGCTGATTGTTCGATTAATCCAGCAGATTCTAAAACTCGCTGATCCTCTGAATAGCGCGAGAAGTATTTATATTTTTCTTTCACACAATTTTCACCTGTTGTCCAACCAATATTTGCTGCCTCCCTTCCATCAAAGAATCCTTGAGCTAGACCTCCGAGGACTGGAACAGCACCAATGGCGGCACCAGTATAAGATTTAATAACGCCTGAACCCACACCAGCAGAGCCACTGATGGCTTCCGAGATATTGCCATCAGCAACACCGTAATGAGACTCACGTACTGCGCAGGCTAGAGTCCACTTAGCAAGCTCGGAGTTATCCTTGATTGCTGGATTACCGTTATTAACGTTTTCATCAATATTTTCTAAGTCAAAGTTCTCAGCTCCGACGCGATCAAATACTTCGTCTGGTGGTGTTTTAATTGTAGAGTAGTCGGTAGTTATGTAGTTATTGCAAAAGGCATCCATTGCGAGAGGTTCATCAAATGCCCTTCCAGATGGACAGTTGTTGTTTAGTGAGGTTTTAATCTGACGCTCGCCTTCTGCAGCAGCGGTTGGTAAGAGCTGAAAGATGGAAGAACCAACTACGCTATTGATTTTTGAAAAAGTCATAATTGGCGAGCCAACGGTGGTGGCAATAGGAATAATTGAATTCATAATACTACCCATGAAGGTATACGGCGAAGAGGGATCAAGGGGACTCTTTGTTTGCCTGATATATCTAGCTTCAGAAGCTATGACATTCTGCTTTTCATGATATGCGGCGACTAAGGCCTTCTTGGTGGCAGGAAGGCCAGAACTCACTCGTTGTTGTATGCCTGTATACATATTGAAGCCGCTATTGATCGCATACCCAGCATCCTCGCCCACCATATTACTGACAAGGCTTTTACCAACTGTTCTAGCAATCATCGGTGCGACCATTGAGATGATTACGCCGACCGAGGCAACTACAGCGATCATAAGTGCTTTTTTCATTAGCATCTTTCCAATTTGGCCGACAATCAATGAGATACCGAAACTTGGTATAGCTGCTGCGATTTCTGCGATATCCGCAAAAATACCTAAGACATTTCCAGTCATTTGTAGGGCAATACAACCTTTATAGGTGTTTAAACTGCCAGCAGCTTGACCTAGCATAGTACCAAGAGTCATTGGTACTTGATTCATGTCGCTAGATTGGATTTCGTCACTGTGGAAAATTGCTTGTTGCATTGCAGTCTCGGAATTAAATTTTCGTGCAATCGGGTCGGATGATTTGACCGTTACCTGCCCATCACTAAAGAATTGACCAATTGCGGGACTTTTCATGGCAGAACTAGATTCCTTACCAGGAATAATATTGCCAGCCATATCTCTTGTTGGACCATCGGTATTGAGGCCTTTATTATAAAAATGTAGCTCATTTGTACCATCACCAGCCTTAGTTTTATGCACCGCCTCAGTGTAGCCCGTGACATAGTTCAAGACTCTCGCGCGCATCAAAGCACCTACGGTTTGAGAAATTGTATTAATTACTTTTAATACTGTACAAGCATAGCCTAGAGTAGTTGTAATAGCAGAAGCACTACCAATAGAGGCGGCTGCTTTTTTAGCACGAGTCTTGAGCGAACTTTCGACCTCTGGCACATCCATACCCTTAGTAAGCGCACCAGAGCCATCATCAGCTGGAACGGGATTCGGATCCTCTGCGCCAACATCTGAGTCGTCGACATCAGCATTTCCTTGGGGGTCTTCAGCTTCCTCTTTTAGCCCATCTTTTTCAGCATTTTGCTTTATCTCTTCATCTGTAGCGTCTTCTTTTGTGTTAGCTTGGCGATTGCGGCCGCCATTATTTAGCATAGTATCTACCTTATCGGCGATTGAGTCAAACCAACCAGCAACGTGTCCTTTCAGGGTACGCGTAGACCTTTCTTCAGCCTTGAAGAAAGTATCACTAGTATCTAGGGCCTGCTTAAAGCCCATTTTATTTTTTGAGTCAACTTCAACATTGGTAGTGACAGGAGTAGAGACGCCGTCAGCGTCAACTTTATTTGTGGTTATTTCGAGAGAATCAGGGATCCTGGAGGCATCTTCCTGATAAGCGGCAACCGCCATTGGTTTGCCATCTGGTCCATCATTGTAGACTAAAAGATTAAGGGGCTTGCCGTCGGTACCAGTAGTCTCAACATAGCTAATCCCATTACTGGCGAGCTTCTTTGACATTGAACTTGATATTTTGAACTTGTCTTTGCCACTAAAAATTCCTTTGGTAGTAATTTTGGAGTTCAATCCGCCCCGGATCATCCTTGGAAAGAGGTAAGAAGAGCGGCTATTCATACTGTCACGAAGAATATTAAATTGCTCTAAACCGTTAGCAACCAACGCGAATGAGGATAGACTGGTTGCTCCAGAAAAAGCAAGCATCATCATAATTAGAACCCCTAAGATTCCGCCGAGGGGGGCATACTTTTTAGCCTGGCTCAGTTTGGCTTTCTTATCTTTTTTATCATCTCTTTTATAAAACGACTCATTGTCTAGTTGATCCGTTTGATTTTCCGCAATTCTAGCATCTTGAGAGTTATTCGAATTATTAAGTGCGGCGTTTTCGATTTCTCGTGCAGATGTTTGGGCTGACTTTTGATCTGCTATTTTTTTTGCCTGATTGTTTCCCCATGCACTATCGTTGTTTTCTTGTTGAGTATCAGGTTTTTGGTTTTGGCTTACAGAAAATGTCTGGTTGCCAAAAGTATTTTCATCGGGTCGACCAATATTCTCTGCCATATTGCTTATGATTATACTATATTTTTTTAAAAAGCTAAACAGAATGAAACCTAGATTTTAAACATGACGAATTTTTCGACGTAGGGTTTCAATAAGATAGGTTTTTAAATAATATTGTTTTTTATCTAAGATTAGATCATGGGCTGGAAGATATTTTAACTCGGATACACCAAAGCCACGCTTAAAGACGGAAACACCATAAAAGCGATGTTTAGTATCTTCTTCGTCAACAATTCCCCAGAAGTTATAACGAGTAATACCGCGCTTTCTCGCGTCACGCATAGCCTGCATATGAAGAAGCGGGGCACCAGAATACTTTGTCCCGAGTTCTGAGGAGACTCCGTAGTGATATGAGGCCTCGTTGCCGTAAAAAATCATGAAATTTTCTGCCAAAATTTCACCGTCCTTCTTAGCAATATAAAGGATAGCCTCTTTGCCTTTAGCAAAGGCTGCGAATTGTTTAGTAAGAAATTTTTCGGAGAAAGCATAGAAAGAATGACGTTTGGCGGTCTGGAGTTCAATCTGATAAAACTCTTTAATTGCTTCAGGGTTGGTGGAAGTTTCGATTGTGATTTGATTCTTTTCCGCTTTTCTTAAGGCCCGACGAAGACGTTGTCGCATATTTGCCATGATTTCTTCTTCGTTTTTATGTAGATCTAGAACCCCAGCATATTCAACAGATAAATACATTGGGGCTTTTCTAAAATTATGCTCCTTAAAAATTTGAACGGAATCCTGATTGTATTCTAGTTGTGGACGCACCCGGACAAAGACACATTGTAGGTTTTTTGCAACGTTTTTCATATCATCAAAAACCCGCTTCACTAGGTTCTGATCTTGCCAGTCGAGAATAGGACCGCCGGCGATAGCTAGGTGACGGCCCCTTTTAGCTGGCTCAACTTCACCAGCATAGGCGGCGACAATCTTCCCGTCACGTCTAAAAACCCGTCGGACAATTTGATGATTAATGCTCTGGTAAAATTCGTAAAAATCCCATGATTGTAAAAAGTTTGCCTCTTTGAAGCTGATAATAAAAGCATCCCATTCTTTTTTGGAAGTACATTCTTCGACGGTGACTTTTGGCTTAGTTGTTTCTTTCATGTTTTTCCTTTTATAAATGACGTCGTTTTTTACGGATGGTCTCAATTAGACGATTAAATTGATAACGTAATGGACTCACCGAAATATCTTGAGCCGCAACATAGGTGAAGCGGTGCTCGGAGAATCCAGTCTTAAAGGTGGTAACTCCAGCATAACGGTGCTTTGTTTGTCCTTCCGGGGCGATTCCCCAAAGGTTATAACGCTGGATACCCCGTTTTTTAAGGTCGCGCATAATTTGCCACTGCAATGCATAAGCGCCTGGCAATTTGCGATTAAGTGGTGTACTGGCTGCCTCGTAGTATTCCGCCTCTATCCCATCAATCAGGATAAGACCATAGGCAATTGGCTCATGAGTTTCGTCATATGCAACGTATAATCTAAGATCTTCTGCGAAGCTATCTTTTAGTGCTTGCAGCTCTTTTTTGGTGGGTGGAATAAAGTTTTGACGTTTTGCGGTGTCTAACTGAACCTGATGAAATTCCTCCAGGATACCAGCATCATCTGAGCGATCTTCCACAGTGATTTTTAGCTTTTCAGCACGGCGCACCTCGTAGCGGGTCTGTCGTCGGAAGGTGGCTAGGAGATCTTCTTCGGTTTTTGTTAAGTCAATCATGACGGTATGTTCTGCGCCTAGATGGAACGAAGCCTCAATTGAACCTAGTTGCTTTAGAATAAAGCGATTTTCTTCGGAATCAGCAAGGGCTGGACGAAAACGGATGAAAGCGCATTTATATTGCTTGGCAATTTGGAAAATTTCTTGAAAAACAAGAGCGACAACGACGGGATCCTGCCAATTAAGCAGGGGTCCATTAGGGATTTCTAGGAATCGACCACGCTTGGCGTCCTTAATAACCATAAGTACTTTAACATGTCCATAGAACTCACAGAGAAGTACTCGGCGGCCTAGGAGTTCGTTATATTTTTGCCAGCGAGGAGATTGCAGAAAGTTTGCAAGGTCATAATCCCGAATCTGGTTGTTCCAATCCCGTTGCGATAACTTGACTAAGCTCTTTGTAGCTTTTTGCCCTTTTAACAAAGCCACAGAATCTTTTTTGAGAAGTTCTGGCTGTCCTTGTTGATTGACTTTTATTTCAACTAGCTGCGGAGCAATAATCTGCCAAGCTCTCTTCAGCTGCAAGAATGAATAATTCGTTGGAAAATTAATTAGATGTTTGGCCACCAATGTAGCAACAGGGCAGTCGTTTTCATTAAAATCTGATTTTTTAAAGTAGCGCTTAGGTGCCACTGGTGAGTCGTACCAAATTTCGTCAAAGAAGAAGCCGGCTTTTTTTAGTTTGGATAGAACACTGTTTCGATCCTTAACAAGAAGCGGGTAGCGTAAAATTGAATGATATTCTTGACTCTTTTGTAGCTTTTTTAGTATATATCTTGACTGCCAATAACTGAGTCGGCGTTCAAAGTCAAGCTCAGCGTCGGCAGAACGTTGAATTAGTTTTAGTTTCAATAGAGTATGAATCCAGATTTGGCCTAAATTAAAACGACCAAATGAGAGATAAGAAAGTGCGCGGGAAATGAGAGCAAACAATGGATAAAGATTATCTCGTAAGGAGCTTGAGATCTTTGGTGCGCGACTAGCGATATCCTGAGAGTCCAAGAGGCGATTCTTGGAAGGTACTCGCATGATTAGTGCTCCGCCCGAAATTGCATCCAGTGATTTTCCTTTACCAAAAGAAAGGACAACGGCGTCACCAATACTTCCGGCAAGACGTCCGTCCGAATAATGAATGTCGTATGAGTGAGCAAGGTCTTCAATAAGAAAAAGATTATGTTCTTTTGCTAACTTTTCAATTTCTACTATTTCTGCTGGGATACCAAGATTATTTTGAACAATGACGGCTTTAAGGTTGGGATACTTCTTAATGCATTTCTTTAGAATGTTTGCATTAAAATGTAGGGTTTTAGGGTCAATATCTAAGTAAATTGGTTGGTATCCAGCAGCCCTGATCGCCTGTACAACTGCAAAACAGGTTAGTGATGTTATAGCAACGGCTGGAAGCGATTCTTCTCTTGAAGTTGCTTCTGCCTTAACTTTTTTATCAACTGAAGAATCCTTGGATGCTGCTGGGATTTGCGAGATTAGAGCCAAAGAAAGAGCGGTGCGACCAGAATGAAAGAGATATACGTTTTTTTGATCAACTTGATACTGGTTAGCAAAGAATTGTTTTAATTTTACATAATCCTTTTTTGTACCGAAACTTGCAAGAAAACGCAGGGTTTCTTTAAGGTTAAAATTATTAGCACGACCTAGGAAAAAATGTTTCACCTCTTTGCCTCCATAACTTCGCTAATAGCGAGAGCAAGTCCTTCCGGATCACAAATATAGGGTGCGTGTGTCCAATTTGGAAATAACTTGAGTCGGCTCTTTTTGATTTGCTGATGCATTTTTTGTGCATGCCTTGGAGGAGTGATTTTATCTAATTCACCCCACAGAATGTCGGTTTTTACTTTAACCTTGGAGATATCTAGTTGGCGGTCCGAATCCAGCATATTAGTTAAGGTTTTTTTCATGTTTTCAGGAGCCTTTTCGTAATCACCAGCACCAATGATACGATGAAGCAGTTTGCGCAGAACTTTAATCTGTTTTAATGGCGCGAATAGCTGACTGATTGCTCTTAAAATATCACGTTTTTTTGATGGCTCATAGACACCGGCGGCGTCAAGTAAAATTAGATGAGAGACCCGCGCAGGTTGCCTTGATAAGAGGTTTAATAAAATTCTACCTCCGTTACTATGGCCAAGAACCACTGCGTCTTCTGGTAGTAATGAATCGGCCCATTTAACATATTCATCGATATTCCACACTTTTTTGCTGGGGTCAGTAAGTCCGGGGACGTGTAACATCTTTACCTTAATCTTATAGTTATCATTTAAGAGTTTAATGGTTTTATTCCAGGGTTCCACGGAATAGGTCCAACCATGAATGATATAAAGTGTTTTTGTCATTAATTTAATCCTCGTTTTTGTCGTCTTTTGATCGCAGCTTTTTCGCGTCTAGGTAGCTTCTTAGCATCGGCTGGATTTTTTAAAATCTTCTCAATGATCCATTCGAGATACTGAGAGCCTTTAAAGAGAATCGTCTCTGAACCGCTCAAATGTTTCTCTAGATAGACTAAGGCTTCTTTAGGGTCATTGGTCACATAAGGGTCAATACCAGCTTCTTTCAGAAGTGGCGCCGTATATTTCTTAGTGCGACGACCGATTAGAATAACTTTTTCTGGTTTTACCTTGATAATTTCAGTGGCTAGTTTTGCGTGTTCCTGTCCCTCAATACTGCCTTGGTCCACAATATCACCAATCACTAGCCACTTATGCTCCACCTTCATAGCTTTAAACATCTCTAAAATTGATTTTACCGAAATTAGATGAGCATTATAACTACTATCGATAATCTGAACACCATTTTTGCCTTCAAAATATGAATTACGACCTGGTGCTAGGCGAAAATCTGAGAGGTCTGAATCTATTTTGATTTTTAAGTATTCAGCTAACTTTTCGAGCATAACTAGCTGAATAGTGAGGTCTTTTGAAAGAGGTCGGTTAAACTGATACCGCCTTGTTTGACCACTTTCGTCAGACTGAATCTCAAACTTAGTCTGATTTGGCATTACCTGATATTTTACGAGATCTTTTTTGGAGCATTTAATTACTTTAGCTTTTGTAAGTCCTTTTTGTTTAATGCTGTCAAGAGCGCGAACCATCAGTTCGACGTCATTATCAATAATCACAAGCTTCTGTGTATGTTCTGGCAGCGTAGCGAATTCGTGAGTAATGGCTTTATCAAGATTTTCAAACAGCCCATCTTTTACTTGCTGCTCGAATTGGACTGCGTGCGACAGGCCAAGAGAGATCCATAATGTGACCTCAGGCTTAAGCCAGGAGGCAAGAAATTCAGCCTCGTGTGGCCTTTCCCCATCAATTTCAACAACATAAAACTCCTCTTTATGCGTATAAAATATTGATTTAATTGGAGCAGCAATAAAAAGATAGAGCCATTTTAATTTGGAGCCAGTTACGCCAGTTAATTTTAGGATATCAAAGGCAATACCATAGGCGGAGTTAGCATCATGAGAATAATGAGCGCGATCCTTCAGGATACATTCCACCAAGTTCAACATGGTTGTTTTACCGACAGAGCCAGTAATAGCGATCACACGAGGTCGCCAGCGACGAAATGAGATGTTAGCAAAAAATCTAAAATAGGAAGCTACGAGAAAGTAAAATTTTTTCTTAAATTTCATCACTGGAGTCATACCGTAATTTTAACATAAAGAGGATAAACTTGGCAAAGAACAGATGACTATTTTCGGATTGAAGAGAAGAAGCGAGCGGCGCGTTCGGTTTTGGGATGGTCCATAACCTGTTTTGGAGTGCCATCCTCGATGATTTTACCATGGTCAAGAAAGATCATGCGGTTACCAACCTCGCGAGCAAAACTCATTTCGTGAGTTACAATTACCATTGTTAATCCTTGTTTGGCGAGATCGCGAATTACATCAAGAACCTCACCAATCATTTCGGGATCAAGCGCCGAAGTCGGTTCATCAAAAAGTATAGCTTCCGGATGCATGGCTAGTGCACGTGCGATGGCAATACGTTGTTTTTGGCCTCCGGATAAGTTACGTGGATAAGCATCTGCTTTACTAGATAAACCAACCATTTTAAGTAGTTTTCTGGCCTCTCTATCAGCATCCTGCTCTTTTTGATGAAGTAATTTTTTTGGACCTAGCTTAATATTTTCAAGTACAGATAAATTATCGAAGAGATTAAAATTCTGAAAGACCATTCCAACCTTACGTCGAATTTGATTTAGATCCACGCCTGGTTCTGTAATATCTACACCATCAATAAGAACCTGACCAGAAGTGGGTGTAGCTAATAGATTGAGACATCTCAAAAAAGTGGATTTACCAGAACCGCTAGCACCCACAAGAACCACTACCTCGCCATCGTGAATTGTAAGATTAATACCACGAAGTACCTTAGTATCCTCAAAGTTTTTATGAATATTTTTAGCAATAATTGGCATTACTTTTCCTCGTCATTATTTAATTTCTTTTCTAATCTAAACATGACCTTTGAGAAGATGAGGGTAAGTGCAAGATAGAGGATAGCAGCGGCGACTAGCGACTGAAAGGCAGTAGCCGTAAGTGAGCGTATATCATCTGCTCCTCGCATAAGATCACTTAGACCGATCCAGCCAACAATCGAAGTCTCTTTAAACATAGTAACCCCTTCGCCAATGAGTCCTGGCATAGAATTTTTTAGGGCCTGGGGTAAGACTATATAATACATAGCCTTGATATGAGAAAAGCCTAGAGAGCGAGCCGCTTCAAGCTGTCCTTTATCAACACTTTCGATACCGCCACGAATAATCTCTGCAATATAGGCAGCACTATTCATAGCAAAGGCGATAGCAGCAATGATTAATTTTGGCATAGTTCGCATTGAGCCAAACACTACGTAGTACATAATAAGCAACTGTACAAGCACTGGGGTTCCCCTCATTAGTCCGATGTAGATTTGAGCGAAAAACTGAAATGGGTTAAAGACTGCAATCCGGCCTAATAGTTTTGAAGGGTTCTTTTTCTGCAAGCGAGAAAGAAAGATAAAAGGAGTGGTCTTTGAGGTGCGGAGAAGCGCAAGAATTAAACCAAGAATAAGTCCGGAGATAACTGAAATAGTAGTGAGAACAATGGTTACTTCAAGACCATGCCAAAGGTAAATCCATCGACCATTGCCAAAAATTACTTCAAAAAAATTCATTATAATTGCCCCTCCGCAGTGCCAAAATGTTTCATCAATATCTTTTGCATATGCAGAATATGTTTGATTGCCTTCGAATACATTCACAAATTTACCAATTACATTAGAATGTTCTTTATAAGACTCGATAAAGTCTCTCTTAGAAAGATTTTGATAATAAAATGCCCATTTTTCTAAAAATTGAGCAATAAAATGATTACGATTGAAAGAAGATTCATTATATTCTTCTTTTGAAGAAAAAACGCTCCCAACAATTGAGTGTAACTCTTCAGGGAATGATTGAGGTGAGTCAATTAAATTGATTCCTAT
>CALFGG010000058.1 GCA_937958235.1 uncultured Candidatus Saccharibacteria bacterium | reverse complement strand
CGACAATATCATTCTGTTTAATCTGGTATGTCTGACTCATTCGCAAACACCACCGTTCCATAAACGTCTGCATCTACTTTATCAGTCCACATCTTATATCGTTTACCTAACAATTCCAAAGCTTTATTTCTATCGCTATTCTTCGTCGGATATTCGACAAGTTGAGGAATTTCGTTGTAGACTTTAACAGACTTACCACTCACAGGGTCTAGTTTTAATTCGGCAACCTTAGTCGTGACTACTGTGGTTTCCATGGCTTGACCAGAAGCAATCTCTGACAGCATCAAAAGAATTTGTTTTTGCGTCAAGATTTTTTCATCTTGGAGTTCTTCCATTCGTTTTTGAATGTAATCAGAAATGTCAGCTTTTGTCAACAGACGCTGTCCTTGGCTTCTAGCAGTCTTTTCACTATACCCTGCCTTAATAGCAGCATCTGTCGCATTTGCGCTGATGATGTACTCATCAGCGAATCTTTGTTGTTTTAAAGTCAATTTAGTGATTTTCCATCACCTCCACTTCTTGAAAAATCAAAAAGCCACTCAATGAGTGACTTAACGAGAGGCGACTACTTACCTCTATCAGAACCAATAGTATATTGTTACCTTTGCTTTTTTATTTTGTTGTAGTCATTAAGGGCATTACGCCCTTCGGTAAAAAATATATAGGAGCCTATCAGCCTCTTGCTGATACTAACATAATATCACTTAATTAGTGCCATTTGGGTTCATTAGTGCCATTTTTTAATAGCGCTTCTCTTAGCGACCCCATTTTAAATTCTCCCTACTCAAATAATAATACTAGATTTTATATATTCTAAAATAAAATATAGATTTTGTAAAGTCTTATATTGAATAGTAGAAAAGAGTGCAAAAGGCGAGGTATTAGTGGATTCTAGTTTTTATGTGGTTGTGGAGTGGTGACTAATTAGAAATACCTAGCGATTTATCAGAAAGACTATCTTTGGAAAACGGTTTTTTAGTCTCGTTGATAGTATTGATGATTGGTCGAATATTCTCTAGGTATTCTTCAATTTCTTGTTCGCTAATTTTGCCTTCTTCAGAAAAACGATAGGATGAATTATTGTCGAATTGTTCGTTTTCGTGCTTTTCTGGGAGGAATCCAGGTCGAGAACGGTCGATGTAAATATCGCCACTGGCGTGATAGAAATATAAAGATAGGCCGGTTGTTGCGATTGCAATTATGGTGGAGATGATGCCTAATCGAATTAGAGCTTTACCTCCTCTTGATGTAAAGTGGTTCATTGATTCTCCTTTTTCTGGTTCTCGGAATCTTTGATTGTCATGTTATGCTTAAGCTGATCTACTAATTGTAGATGCGAGGAAACGATGTTGTTGGTTTTTGTAACCGAGTCTTCGAGTTTTTCTCGTAAAAAACGCACATTTTCAAGCTCATAATAAAATTCATTGGGCTGATTTTTGCAGTCTAGGGAGATGAGTGTTTCTAAATGTTGACTGTAAGCAATAAAAAGATTAGTAAAATCATTACGGGAGGCGAACATTTCAGTTTGAACGCGACTGAGATTAATGTCTGGCAAATTGTTTTTGATAAGACGAATGTTTAGAG
This sequence comes from uncultured Candidatus Saccharibacteria bacterium, assembly GCA_937958235.1. Lineage (GTDB taxonomy): Bacteria > Patescibacteriota > Saccharimonadia > Saccharimonadales > Saccharimonadaceae > Nanosyncoccus. Next base: position 17,864 of record CALFGG010000058.1, on the reverse strand, counting down.
GTGAAAGATAGTTGGTTAAGAGTGTTTGATAACTAGTGCCAAGGAGTACACGAGTCTTTGAGTCATTTTTTTGTAGATTTCTCAGACTAACCTGAATCGAGGCACAACCAGTGGAGATGTTTCCTCTCTCTAAATCGTTTAGCTTTTTATGGGTTATTGTATTTAGATCATAACCTTCAGCGTAGACTGGTTTTGTTTGAAAAACAGAAAATGTTGCCCCCACCACCAAGAAAGGGGTAATAATAAGTCCTAGAAAAACCAATAAGGGATGAGATTGTTTGCTTGCTATATTGTTGCCGTTTTCTGTATTCTCAATCGTCATTACTTAGATAATTATAGCATAAGGCTGTTTGTGGATAAGAACTAATTCCAGAAACCACGTTTTTTTGCGGTACGAAACTCTTCAAGTAATTCCTTTTGTTTCTTGGACAAGTTGGTTGGGGTATCGACAATAATGTTTACGATATGTGGGCCACGTTCCTCTCCGCGCATAGGTACACCGTGTCCGGAAAGCTTAAACGGAGTACTGGATTGAGTGCCAGCAGGTACTTTCATGGTGATTTTACCGTCAATAGTTTCAATTTCTACCTCACAACCAAGAGCGGCATCGATCATAGAGATATGTTGTTCGGAAAGAATAATATAACCTTCGCGCGTTAGGGTCTTATGGGGGCGAACTCGAATTTGGACTAATAAGTCACCAGCCTCTCCAGAGGAGTCAGGGGCGGGTCCACCATGTCCACGTAGTCGAATAGATTGACCATCATCGATACCAGCCGGGATTTTGAGGTTAATCTCTTTTCCGTCAACTTGAACAGTTTTGGTGGTACCAAAAATTGACTCTTCAAATGAGACGGTCAAAACGGTTCGATAATCTGCGCCACGGCGTCTTTGGGCTCGTCCTCCACCGAAGCCGAAGAGAGTACTGAAGATGTCATCGATGTTGCCATCTCCGCCAAAATCAAAATTGAAGTTTTGACCATTAAATGAGTAGCTGCCGCCACTAAAAGGATTGCCGCCGCCGTTGTTGGAATTTCCACCTACACCTGCATGACCAAATTGATCGTAGCGTGCACGCTTTTGTTTGTCGGAAAGTACCTCGTTTGCTTCTGTAGCTTCTTTGAATTTAGCTTCAGCTTCCTTATCGCCAGGATTTTTATCTGGATGGTATTTAAAGGCGAGTTTTCGATACGCTTTCTTAATCTCATCATCAGATGCGTTTTTGGATACGCCTAAAATTTCATAATAATCTTTTTGTGTAGACATAATTACTATTAATTATAGTGTTTTAGCACTCAAAATGCAAGAGTGCTAAATAATCTCTGCATAAAAAAGATATTTAGGATATAATGATGATATAAAAGAGGAGTAAATGATGAATAACGATCGATTAATTCTGATTACTAACCCTGGGAGTAGTTCTCGGAAATATGCTCTATATCGTGGCAATAACTTTCTATGCGCATTGCATTTTGAGTTTGAGGGGGACAAGATTGTATATACGCTGAAAAAAGCTGATGGTACAAAAAATAAAACGGAAACAAAATTTACGACTCTTAATGAGGTAGTATCTGGTTTGGAAAAAATCTTAGTGGACGAGCAGTATATTGGTGGTCCAACCAAACTTGATGCAATTTTAGCCCGCGTGGCCGCACCAGGAAGTTATTTTGCAGAAGACCATATTGTAGATGAAGAGTGTCTGGCTCAACTTGAAACCGCAAAAGCACGAGCCCCACTACATGCACCTGTAATTGCTAATGAAATTGAGCAATTAAAGAAGACTTTTAAGGAAACTACTGTGATTGCGATTTCAGATTCTGGTTTTCATAATTCAAGGCCAGAATTGATGAAGGCTTACGCAATCGATACTGAGGTTGCTAATAAATATGATATTAAGCGTTGGGGGTATCATGGTCTTTCGGTTGGTTCGATCGCTAGATATATGCGTGAACAGGATATTTTAGAAGAAAAGATGATTGTTTGTCATGTGGGTTCAGGCTCGTCAATTACTGCAGTGTATAATGGTAAATCACATGACACAACCATGGGCTATACTCCGCTTGAGGGGGTAATGATGGCAACAAGGACCGGCTCGATTGATGTTGCTGCTGCACTTGCAATTAAGCGTGAGTTAGGTTTAAAAACGGATGATGAGCTTGAAAAATATCTAAATAAGCAGGGGGGACTTTTGGGTGTTTCTGGCCAAAGTGATGACATGCGCGAAATTATTAAGTTAAGGGATGAAGGTGACTCGCGCGGTGTGTTTGCACATGCTCTATATATTTATCGTCTACAATCTGCAATTGGTCAAATGGCAGCCTCTTTGGGTGGAGTAGATGCTCTAGTTTTCACTGCGACAATTGGCGAAAGGTCTGATGATGTTAGACGTCGAGTGGTACAGAAGCTTGGGTATCTTGGCTTTACAATCGATGAAGAAAAAAATAGTGGCGATATGAATGAAAGATATTGCAATATCGCGGCCGTCGGATCAAAACCAATCTATGTAATTAAGACTGATGAGTCTGATGAAATGATTGTTCGCGCAAATGACTTGCTAAATAAGATCTAGGTTAAAGTAGTAAGAAAAATAACCTCTTTGTGAGGTTATTTTTTATGTTTTTGAGATAAAGCTTTTATTCAATGGAGGTAATTTCGCCATCTTTAAGGTGTAAGAGGCGTTGGTTTCGGGAGCCACGGAAACGAAGGGTTAAATCTCTTTCAGCTAAAACAAACGGTCCATCGATAAGAGCATCTAAAGTCTTAAAGAACTCCCATTGAAGGTTATTTTTAGCTTTAATTTCGTCGTAGGTATATCCAGAAAATGACCAAACATTCCAGCCAAGTTCTTCTTTTACGAACTTAGCAATCTCAATACAGGCGGCAGCTTGAATTGACGGTTCCCCGCCGCAGAAAGTGAGTCCAGTTTGGCCTTTGAGTTGACGAAGTTCTTCTTTTATATCCTCTACGCTGACTAAGACACCGCCTTCAGGGTCCCAAGTTTCTTGATTTTGACAACCTTCGCAGCCAATGAAACAACCTTGGGTCCAGATGACGGCACGAAGTCCGTAGCCATTAACAATACTGTCATGTTCGATAGGTCCAGATAATCTGAGATACTGACTGTTGGAGCCGGCGACAGGTGAGACAAATTCTTGAGCCATAGTTTTCCTTATTAGTTTAATAATTAAAAGTTAGGAGACTTGCTCCTAACTTTTAATGTCGGTGTTCTTTATTCTTTACCGAAAGCAGCTGATGAGTTTGCTTTTGCGCTTTCACGAGCGGCTTTTTGTGCTTTAGTGTAAGTGCCGGAGACATTGTGTTTAACACGATCATGTTCCTCAGCCTTCTTACCGTCGTTCCAGCGTTCGAGAGAACCTACGAGGTAACCAGTGATACGGCGGAGTCTTTCGAATGGAACCTCGTCTTCGATACGACCACATGATGGACAGCGAGTGTCGGCGATGATACCGGAGAAGCCACAGACTGGGTCGCGGTCAACTGGGTGGTTGACTGAACCGTAGCCAATGCCTGAATCGTGCATCTTACGAATGACGGCTTCAAAGGCATCAATGTTCTGTGATGGATCGCCATCGAGCTCGATGTAGGAGATGTGTCCAGCTGGACAGAGAGCGTGGTAAGGAGCTTCGATCTCGATCTTTTCAAAGGCTGAGATTGGATAGTAGACTGGTACGTGGAAGGAGTTGGTGTAGTAGTCACGATCAGTTACACCCTTGATGGTGCCGAATTCTTTACGGTCAATCTTAGTAAAGCGACCAGAGAGACCTTCAGCTGGAGTACCGATAAGACCAAAGTTTAGATGATACTTCTTGGCGTACTCATCACAGCGTTTGCTCATGTGAGTAATAATGTCGAGACCTAATTCCCTAGCTTCTTCGCTCTCACCGTGGTGTTTACCGATCATTGCAACTAGAGCTTCGGCAAGACCGATGAAACCAATAGAGAGTGAACCGTGCTTGATAACTTCACGAAGGGTGTCATTTGGCTTAAGTTTTTCACTGCCAAACCAGTTGCCTTCGCCCATGAGGAATGGGAAGTTACGGACGTGCTGGTTAGCTTGGAACTCGTAACGCTCGAGAAGTTGGTCTCTACAGAGATCCATGAGATCGTCGAGGTCTTTGTAGAAACCAGTCCAGTCGGCTTCTTTGCGTTCTTTAAGGGCAATACCATGCTTAATACCAAGGCGAACAAGGTTGATAGTAGTAAATGAGTTGTTGCCACGACCGGTGACGATACCGTCTGATTCTGGGAAAACGGATGAGAAGACACGAGTACGGCAGCCCATGGTAGCGATTTCAGTATTGTAATCACCCTTTTTATAGTATTTAAGATTGAAAGGTGCATCAATGAAGGTGAAGTTTGGGAATAGGCGTTTTGAAGAAACTTCCATTGAGCGCTTGAAGAGGTCGTAGTTTGGGTCTTCAGGGTTGTAGCTAACACCTTCTTTTACCTTAAAGATTGAGATTGGGAAGATAGGGGTTTCGCCATGTCCGAGACCTTTGTCGGTTGCTTCTAGAAGATTTTTAGTAACTAAGCGACCGGCTGGGGTGGTGTCTGTTCCGAAGTTGATGGAAGTAAATGGAACCTGGGCACCAGCGCGAGAGTGCATGGTGTTGAGGTTGTGGATGAATCCTTCCATAGCTTGGAAAGTTTGTTTCTCGACGTCTTCATTTGAAGTTTCGATAACAGTTTCTGGGATTTTTAGTTTCTTAAGAGTCTCAGTGTCGCCATAAGTGATGTCGTCTGGGATTTTAATATCTACTTTTTTGCCAGAGTATTTGTTGTATTTCTCTAGATTACTGCGAAGAGCTTTTCTGAAAGACTTGTTTACACCTGGAGCCATGGCGTAGTCAAAGTTTGGGATTGACTGGCCACCGTGCTGTTCGTTTTGGTTTGCTTGGAGGATGATTGCAGCAAGGGCGGCGTAGGAGGCAATGGAATTTGGAGTGCGAAGATGTCCGTGTCCAGTATTGAATCCACCATTAGCGAATAGTTTAAGTGGGTCAGTTTGACAACAAGTTAATGTACCAGTGGCATAAAAATCTAAGTCGTGAATGTGGATATCGCCATTATCATGAGCAGCAGCAAAGCGTGGGTCTACAAGGACGGTTTTGGCGAAGACTTTTGAACCTTCGGCGCCAAATTGTAGCATTTTACCCATAGCGGAGTTGCCATCAACGTTGGCGTTGCTACGCTTAACATCTGAGTCTTCAGAAGCATCAGCGATGGCAATTGTTTTGTAGATACCCATAAGGTTTGATTTTGCATTACGGGTTTTATTGCGATCCTGTCGGTAGGTGATATAAGCTTTGGCGGTGTGCTTGAAGCTTGAATCCATCAAGACTTTCTCAACTAAGTCTTGAATTTGCTCAACGGTAGGAGTACGCTCTTTAATGGTTTCTTCAGCAAGTTTAAGTACTTTTTCGGATAATTGGGCTGCACGATCGTGTTTGAATTCTTCGGTCGCGGCGCCGGCCTTAGCGATGGCATCGGTGATTTTGTCTAGTTTGAAGTCAACAATCTTTCCATCACGTTTGACGATTTTTTTGAACATAAAAAATTACCTCCTTGATTGTGTCCAAAATTTCTTCAATGTTTTTTGATTAAATTTTTGTTATTAGTCTAGTATTGGTGACGCTATATTTAGTGTCTGTGTTTATTTTATGACACTATATGTAGTGTGTCAATGGAAACTGCTTATATTTTTGTTGTATTTTATACATAATTTTACAGAGATAATAGTATAATAACAGAGTATGAAAAAAATTAATTTTGGTAGTTATGAACCAAAGCGATGCTGGGTTGGTGATAGCCAGAAGATTTGTTATGCTTCGCGAGATGAAGCCGAGGTGGCGGCACAGGTGGTGGCTCATGACTATGGAGTACCAGAATTGACCGTATATCATTGTGAATACGGCGACCACTGGCATTTGTCTTCGGGTGGGCAAGCTAGTAAAAATAAGCGTTAAAGTACTGAATTTGCGGTAATGGGAAGCGCTTTTTTACGCCACAATTTGGTAGTTTATTAATTAAAGAAACTAGATTTGGGCTTGTCTCGGTGTTTTTGGTGTAGGTCGTCTGTGTGTTTGAAATGTTTTGCTGAGCTATGCCCTGTGTGCTATTTGAAGGTTTTTGGCTAAGGGATTCGATTTTATTTTGAATTGGAACATGAGTGATTTTTTGATCAACAATGCGGCCAAGACTACTGAATTTGATTTCACGTATTATGTGTGGAGTGTTGGGTTCAACATTTTTAAAAATCAGTCGCTTTTGATTAGTGAAGCCAGCAATATAGTCATCGATAATAACAAGGCGGTATGGAAAAATGGTTGAATCTAAATTCTTAGAAGTTTGAGGCTCAAGAATTTTCTTAGGTAGGAAGACTAGATTAGTTTGCTGTAATACTTCTTTGTGGTCATAGATTTGAATGAGATTTGGCAGGAGTGAATCTATACGTAGGCGTAGATTCGGATCTTGAGTTATATATTCTCGCGTTTCTCCTGATTGGTTAGTAGTCCATCTATAGGAAGGCCTTGCTATATTATCTGTATTAATACTTCTTTTTAGTCTTCTGGCTGGGTTATTAAAAAGAATATCCTGACCATTATATTTTAGATCTAAGGAATCGAAGCGCGGACGAAGTAGTTGGTTGAGCTGCTGAGTTTGGTTTTCTTGGAGAATGCGCTGAATAATATCGTCGGGATCATGATTGGTATCGAAAATATTTTCAGAGTCAACAGTATTATAAATCTTAAGATATTTTGAAAGAGACGGATTAAAATTATAGATGAAGGTTGAAAGTTGTTTCTTCTTAATTTGTTGATTAATCAAGTCAGCAAGTGGCTCCTTGTTGTCATAGTTAAAATTAATTGTTTGGTTCGGGGTCAATAGGAAAAGAAGATGGTTGGCTTTTGTGGTCCAGGGTGCATTAGCGATGACGTCATAAAGTGAATGATCGAGAAGGCGGGGTAAATTGATGTTTGGCGGATTATAGATTCTGCCACGAAGAATTTTAAGGATTTGATCCCAGCTTTCTGAGCTCATGTCAGTTGTATACATGCTTGCGATATATCTTACGCCTTGTTTGTAGGAAGCTGGGGCGTTTTGATCAAGCTTTTGGGAAAAATAGATAGGCGAGTCTGGGAGACTGGTAGGAAAGAAACCATACTGATATAGGTGAATGTGAAAGTGGTGATTATATGATTTATCGAATAATTGATTGAGTAATAAATATTCCCTGGCGTCACCTGGGTCGGTTAAATAAGTAGGTAGCATAATAACCAATTCATTATTAAGATGTGAACGTTTAGAGGGTTGAGGGCGGTTGGAATAAAGTTTGGATAGTGGGCCAATATATAGTTGTTCTGGATGATAATAATGAATGAGTGTTTGCTTCTGTGTGGGTGATTGATTGGATCTTTGTGTGATCTTTTGGTAGATTATCTGGGCTGCTTCTTGATAGGCACCACGTCTCGAGTAGGAAATGTGACCGTTAAAGATGTTGGCGAATATATTATTTTTTGAGTTTTGAGTGGGGTCGGATAAGCCCAGAGGATCAAAAGTACTGCCGCAGATGAAGTCAGCAATATTACACCAGACACCGACTTTCTGACGATATTTTGTGTAGACGTAAGGATCTAACCCACCAAGCAGGCCGTGTTCGACATAGCAGTCTGGAATATTTTGCCGATATGGAGAAAGATTTAAACTCTTGCAGGCATCTGGCATAATCCCCTTCCCCTCTGGTAGATAGAGTTTTGGGTCTCCAAAATTTGTGACATAAATAATTTTATCGGGATTAAGATGTCTAATCGCATAAGTTATGACCATGGCTCCTTGCGAATAGCCGGAAAGAATAAATTGGGTGTTTGGACAGGTTTTGGTGACTTGTTGATAGAGATTAGTCAATTCATTAATACCGGCTTTAACACTTCGTCCAAAGGCATAAGCCTTTCCGCCACTCAGGATAGCCCCAGAGATAACTTTGGGGTCTTCAATACCAATAGCAGGATATGGCTGGCCGAAAGAGTTAGATTCTCCCAGTTGATAATACTTATAACTATATTGGGGTAATTTATGAAATATTTCCGACATGGCTTTAGAGAAGGCTTGGTGATCGATATTAGTGTGGAGTTCTTCCCCGGAACCACGTGCGAAGACGACAAGATAGTCGACACAAGGCTGCGTTGCGGAGGTGGCGTGGGTAGCTAAAGAAAGAGACCTTAATGAGAGAAATAAGAATGAAAAAATAATAAGATAAATAAATAACAAAAAGCATCTAAAAGGCCGGCGCATAAGATAGACCTCAAGATAGATTTAGGCTCAGAAAAGGTTAAATCTAGTATGTAGCGATTTTGTGAAGAAAACAAGATTTTAATGAGGGTTTGGTTCTAGAAAATAGTATTTGTCTCTGTTTTGTGTTGTAAATAACACTTATCATAAGCAAGATACAATTGACAGAAGTGTATGACTAGGATAGAGTTTTTAAAAAAGGAGTGTGATGAATTCAGAGATGCAAAAACATAAAGACTGGGATAGCTACTTCATGGGGATTGCCGAGGAAGTGGCAAAACGTTCAAAGGACCCCTCTTCGCAAAATGGATGCGTGATTGTTGATGCACGAAGGCGACCGGTGTCTTTTGGTTATAATGGTACGATTCAGGGGGCAGACGAATCAAAAATGACGCTTTCTGAGCGTCCAATGAAATATTATTTTGCGATTCATTCTGAAATGAATGCGGTCATCTTTGCGGGGCGGGATTTGACTGGATGTACTTTATATAATAAAATGGCAACCTGCGAAAATTGCTTGAAATATTGTCTACAGGCTGGGATAAAACGTTTTGTATATAAAGAACTACGAGTTGCCTCTTATCGAAGTGGCGAAAAGAAGTCAATGACTAATATAGATACGGATGAGGCGATTATTCGACTCTTGGCTTCTTGTCCGGATGTGGAAACATTAAATATTTCAAATGGAAAAACTTATATTCAGGACATTTTAGATACCTATGATAAAGAATCAGCGGAGTATAAGAATTTAGTTCGTTGGGTGACGGACTAGATGGGATTAATTTTAAGCTAGAGATAGCTTTGAATAATTTCAGAAAGTTGATCAGGTACTTCATAATTAATGAGGTGTCCTGATTTTTTAATAAAATGTACCTTGGCGTTATATTTTTCAGCAGTTTTCTTGGTTTGTTTTTGGTGGTTGAGTTTGTCCTCAGTACCTGCAATAAAATAGCACTCTTTATTAAAGTTGAAATCGGATATGGAATGAGAAACTGAAAATTTTGCGGCCTTAATCTCATCGGAAATACTGGTGAACTTTTTAGCACATTGATAAGTTAGATCAAGAATTCTTGGAAGTTGTTTCTTGCCAAGCGTACCGATTAAATACTTAGTAACGATGTAACAAACAAGCTTATTGGGAACAAAGGCGATTAAAGGAATGATGGGGCGAAGAAATTTTGGGGTAGGTTCGGAAATTGGGGATAGAAAGAAGACTTTTTGATGGATAAGGTTGGGGTATTTCTCGGCAGTAGCAGCCACAGTGAGTGATCCCATTGAATGGCCGATGAGGATAGGATGATCTATTTTGTTATTTAGAATATAATCGGCTAGCCAAGTGGCATAAGCATCGGCGGTGAAATCTTTAAGTTTAGGAAGTGCTTCATCTTGGGTGTTAAAGGCTGGAGGAATGTCTGGACAATAAACTTTGTAGCCAAGGGCTTCAAAGTTATGAATTATGTCAGATAAGCCAAAATGATTGCCGCGAAAACCGTGGACAAATAAAAGTGTAGGCTTCTGCTCTTTCTGCACATCTTCCTTTCTGATTTTAGTTTTTCTTATAATTTCTAGGTGGGATATTTATAAATTTATTGTTCTTTTAATTGATTTAGGGTCTCAGTAATAGCTTCACGATCAAAACCGATAATTTGAACAGGATTTTTATCCTCGTGATCGGTAATAATAGTGACAGGAACGGTAGTAATACCAGGCATTGATGCAGCATCAAATTCTTGGTACTCAATTCCCTCTTCATTAAGCCAGTTAACTAAGGCGTGACAATAAATACATGTAGGTGTGGTATAAACTTTTATCATAACAGGTTTATTATAGCAGATTTAGAGAGTTTTGGCTTTATCAAGTTGCGGATCTTTGCCAGAATTAATGTCACTGTAAGAGCGCTCTACTTCGACATCGGGAGAAATACCAGTCTTATTAATAGTTTGACCTTCTGGGGTGTACCAGTGTGCAGTGGTGATCTTGAGAAGCGAACCGCCGGATAGTTCGAGCATGGTTTGAACAACACCTTTACCATAAGTTTTTGTGCCTAGGATAGTTGCTTTCTTGTAGTCCTTAAGGGCGCCAGCAACGATTTCAGAAGCGGAGGCAGTAGCATTGTTAACTAGAACGATAGTCTTCATATCTTTTAAGGTGGCTTCACCGCGTTTGGCGTAGGTAACTGTCTGGCCAATTGTAGCAGACTTTTGGGTCAGGATTTTATCGCCGTCAAGCCAGAGAGATAAGAGGTCACGAGCTGCAGTTACGTAGCCACCACCATTATTCCTTAAGTCAAGGATAACTTTATTGATTCCCTTATTCTTAAAGTCTTTAGTAAAAGATTGAACTAAAGTACCGGTGTCCTCACTAAAACGATATACAGAAATAATAGCAGTTTTGTCTTGATAAGTGATGTCGGCAGAGACGTTGTTAATTTTTTCTCGAACTAGTTCAAAATCAAGTTTTTGTTTGTCGCGAGCAACTGTTAATTTTACTTTTTCACCAGAAGGACCACGCAATTTACTGGCAATAATTTCAGTGTCTTTATCCCAAACCTCTTCACCATTAATGGCGAAGATGATATCGCCAGCATGCACGCCAGCTTTTCTGGCTGGATTGTTTGGTAGAGTGCGAGTAACGACGACGTAGTCACCTTGTTTCATCATTTCAATCCCAACACCAGCTTCCTTAATTTCTCCCTTAAGGTCAGATTTGAATTCGGCTGCTTCTTTTGAATCGTAATAGACCGTATAGGGGTCGTCAAGAGCGGCGGTTAAGCCCTTTTTAGCACCCTCAATAAGCTTTGTCTTATCAATGCTACCATCGAAATTTGAGGAAATCTGTGAGTAAACTTCATTTAAATCGTCCCACTTGATGTTGCTAGTGACTTTTTGAGCCGGATTGATATATGGTGAAAATTGAAGGTATAGATTATTCCAATTAGATCCTAGAAATATACCAATAGCAAGGGTAATTAAGCTGGAAAAAATTGTAGTACCTAGATTAACTTGCTTCTGCTTCTTATTCATAGCTTTTATTATAGCATAGCAGAAGCATTATAAACGCGGCTAGATTTTAGTCAAAGTGAATAAAATAATATTCGGAAGGATTAACGCCGACACGGTAACCGAAGTCACCCCATTGTCCGGACCTTGAGGAGTAGGCGTTATTGTATTCAGAGACATTGATGGTGCCGTTGGCATTAACAGATTCAACCCAGAAAACGTGACCCCAGGCTCCGGAGGCGGTTTGGCCAATAGAATTAGCGCTCGGAATGCGGTCTACACGATAACCGAGAGCCCTGGCAGCGGAGGCCCAGCTATAGGCATTACCCCAACCCGTGACGCGAACACGAGGACCCCAATATTCGATGGCCTTATAGGCTGCATAACTGGTACATTGGCAGGGGTAATAAGTGTCAAGGATACCGCGAATGTTGTCACGAGGGCAGGCGAAACCGTAATTGCCGATAAAGGCTTCGTAGCTGTTATAGCCATCAGCGACTGTGCCGAAACCACCACGATTACGGAGGCTTAATAGGTGATTTTGATACTCTTGGTTAATGAGTTTAATTTTTTCTTCACGAGAGGTGGCAGCTTCAAGAGCAAAGGCGGCGGCGTTGTCACGATATTTGATAATGAGGGTTTGCTGCTCAATCTTCTTATCTTCGATGGCTTTTCTTTGAATTTGCTGGTCAGCGATGACGCGTTCAACTTCGACCTTCTGTTTTTCGAGGTCTTGCTTAATGCTTTTGACGGTTTGGGCTGAAATAGTAACTTGACTTTTTGCCGTATCAACACGGGTTTGACGTTCTGCAAAGTCAGAGATTGATTTTGAGCCGGCTAAAATCATAATGGCGTCGCCTTTTTCTTCAAAATGCATATTAATCAAGAGGTTGGCTAGGGCTTGCTGTTGGAGTTTAAGCTTTTTTGTGCTTTCTTCGATTTTTAATTTAAGATCTTCAGCTTCAGCCTCGTTAGTTTTAATTCTGGCCTCATACATACTGATTTCCTGTTGCAAACGTTCTACTTCTCCTTCAAGAGTAGTAGCCGCCTTTGAGGCTTCATTGGCTTTGGCGACGGCTTCATTCTCGGCCTTTTTTGCTGCGCGACAGGCACTGGACGTACAATAGGCTTCATTTTCGATAGCTGAGGCTGACTTATCGGTAGAAAAAAGGTTAGGCAAAGATGTAACTAGAGTGGCAAAAATAATAGTAAAAATAAAGAAGTTCTTATAGTTTAGTTTTTTAGTACTCTTCTTTTTCTTACTAATAGTTGTTTTGGTTTTTATCATGTAACCTCCTTCCAGGACGTTATATTTTTCATAAAAATTTTAACATAAGAATTATTCTATGTCAAAAGGAAATGATGATTAAACTCTTTTAAGATATTTAGAAACTGCGAGCCTGGAAGAAGTAAAGGCAATAATAATGCCAAGAAGGATGAGTGCTAGAGATACTAGAAAATAGCTAGGTGAATAGATGATTTTACTGATTTCGTTGATATCAATATCATAGGAGGTGAGTTTTGGGGCAGCAAAACCAAAGATGAGAAAACCTAGGATGGTGGCGAAGATGCCAGCTAGGATGCCAGAAATCATAGCTTCGACTAGGAACGGGCCTCGTACGAAGTGGTTATCAGCACCAACTAGTTTCTCCATGTAAATTTCTTCACTGCGGGAGTAGATTGCCATGCGAATAGTGTTGAAGATAACGAGAATTGAGATAACAAGGAAGATTCCGGAAAGTGCAAATCCACCGGTTTTTGCAATGTTGGCCCAGGAAGCGATGGTTTCGATGGCGGTATTATTTGTATTGTAGGTTGGTTCCCTTTTGGTGTCGAGATTTTCTTTAAAAGTAGGGTTAGTATTGACGATGTCTTTAATATTATCAAGATGATCGGCATTATAGACTTTAATGCGTAATGTGGACTGCATGGATTTTAGCATTGCTTCTTTCATGTCACTATCATTTAAGGTTGCAAGTAGAGCTGCATCGCCAGTTTTTTTAGAGTCCTCTATGACTTTATTGTACTCTTGTTCAGAGGTGGAATATTCAGTGGTTTTAACATTGGCATCTTTTTTTATAATGTCTGACATCTCTTGAAGTACAACAACTTCGGTGCCTGGTTTAAAGAAGATAGTGATGTCAATTTTGTCACGCATACGGTCTGCAGTGGCAGAAAGAATCATGCTGGCAATGACGGTGACGAAAAGAAGAATAAGGGTGAGGGTCATTACAAAGGTTGAGGTGATTGAGAGCCAGATATTACGTCCGTAACCAATAATACCGTATTTTAGAATGCGTAGATTATTACGTATAAAATTACCACGACTATTTTTAGACATAGTTTTTAAGCGATCGATGGTTGTATTCTTGGATTTATTAGTCATGATTCTCCTATTGAATTAGATGACGACGTTTTGGCGCTTTGTTTTCATTAATTTCTAGAGTTTTACTTGTATGGATAGTGATTGAAGAAGTTTTATCGGTTGAGAGATGACTGCTCTGACGCTGGTGATTCTCTTCGGGGGAAAGGAAGGAAGTGGCGCGCATGTAACCAGGGTGAGGCAGGCGGGAAATACCGTCATTATTGGCGTCAAGGCGATAAATACCGTGTTCTTTTTGATCAGAAACAATTTTGCCGTCTTTCATCGTAATAACACGTTTTTTAAGCAGATTGACAATACTTGCATCGTGGGTAGTGACTAAAACTGTGGTGCCATAGTCATTAATTTTTTGTAATAAATCAATAATTTCTTTAGAAGTTAAAACATCCAAATTACCCGTTGGCTCGTCGGCAATAAGAATCTTTGGTTGTCTGGCGACGGAGCGAGCGATAGAAACGCGCTGCCTTTCACCGCCAGAAAGATTATCTGGAAAACGGTAGGCCTTTTCAGAGAGTCCGACCAGATCAAGGACTTTTGGTACAGTGCTTTCGATTTCGTGATTACTCATGCCGGCTATTTCAAGTGCAAAGGCGACGTTTTCGTAGACTGTGCGGGTGGGGAGTAGTTTATAATCTTGAAAAACTACACCAATGCGGCGACGATAGTTTGGGATATGTTTCTTTTTTACATAATCAAGATCAATGCCACCGATGACGATTTTACCAGAGTCAGGAGTCTCTTCTTTGGTGATCATTTTTAGAAGAGTCGACTTACCAGCACCAGATTTACCGACAAGAAAAACGAACTCATTAGCAGCAATGTGCATTGAGATGTTATCAAGCGCAGCTCGGCTATCGCCGTGATAATGTTTGGTGACGTGGTCGAACAGTATCATACACTTATTTTAGCATAAACGTGATATGAACTAAAGTGGGTTTTTGATAGAGGTACAAATAGTTTTGTTAGCTAAAATATTTTGAATTTAAGAATTAATTGTGTTATTGATGCGTATCGAGATTTGCGCCGTATTTTCGGAGGAGATCAATATTATCCTCAATGTCTTTCTTACTCAATTTTTCTGTTATAAGATTAACATCTGCGCCGTGTTGGAGGAGAGTGTTTAGGTTTTTGTTTTTAGTGATATCTTCTTGCCTTAAGTTTGAGACTAATTGATTAATATCGATGTTTGCACCATTTTTATTGAGATAATCTAGATTTTGTGCGATATTTTTTGGATCCATATTTTTTACAATAATATCAATATCTGCGCCATGACTTAAGAGAAAATCCATACGTCTGAAGACATAAGTGGAGTCTAGTTTTGAAACTAATTCGTTAATATCAATATTTGCACCATTTTTATTAAGATAGTCTAGTTTCCGTACAATATCATTTGGATCCATATTTTTTACAATATTATTGATGTCTGCACCATTTTTATAGAGATATTCTAGGTCTGCTGCGATATAATTTGAATTCATATAATTTACAACATTATTAATATCTGCACCGCGTTGGAGGAGATCGTCTAGATTAAAGTGGGCATAGTATGAAAATCTATAACGCATTTGATCAACGTCAATATCTGCACCATTCTTAAGAAGGGTGTCTAGATTTTGTAAGATGTCATATGATCCTAGTTTTGAAACTAATTCGTTGACATCAATATTTGCACCGTGGTCGAAGAGGAAGTCTAGCTTATATACAATATCGCGAGGTTCCATTCTACCTACAACAAGATCAATATCTGCATGATATTTAAGAAAAGCATCTAGATTTGTGTTAATATCTTTTGAATCCATATTTTTTACAATATTATCAATATCTGCACTGTATCTAAGAAGAACATCAAGCTTACTGATAATATCTTCAGATTCTAAACTCGAGGCTAACTTATTGGCATCTACTCCTTTTTCTAGGGCATATTCTAAATCATATTTTTCTTTTAATTCTGGAATTCTAGGATCTTTTCTGTTATAGGTGTCTAGAGTGGCAATTGGACGATCTAGTTCATAGAGAAAACTTAATTCTTCCTTGGTTAGATCTTGTCCTTTTTCCATCTTCTTATCTAAGCGGATTAGAGTTTGTTTATCTTCGAATTTTTGTAGAAACTCTTTACCACTTGGCATAGATAAGACTTTTTCCTTAACGATGGGAATTAAAGAATCCTCAATGGCTTGTCCTTCGTTTAGTCCAGAAACTTCAGCAACCTTGCCATCTGGGTCGAGGCGAATTGAAGCGGAGCCGTTAGAAGCAAAGATACCGGGAGCGTTGGGGTCTTCTAATCTAAAGATGATGAATTTTGCTTCAGAATTCTCTACCTCAGCATCGTCATAGTCATAATAGTCATCATCGTAATCGTCATATTCTTCTGGGTTACTATATTGTCCATATGTCAGGTAATTATGAGCAACGTTAGGGTCCACAACGCACCAACCAGTACCTTCTGCGAGGTCGGCAATTTTTTCTTCGTCTCCTAATTTGTATTCAAACCAATCACCATGGACATCCTCGGTACGTTCTGGGGTTTTGAGAATAACCTTGGTATCGACTAATTCTTTAGCGTAGAGTTTAGGAAAGTTGGCAGATTTAACGAGGGAGACTAGCTTTTCATCATCGGAGTTCTTAGAGAGCCAGTTTTCTTTATCTACACCATAGAAATCATTGATTTGGCGATAAACTTTAGCGAGGATTTCGGCATTAAGTTTTGGGAAACTTAGTGCGGTGGTATTGTCGCGTCTATTGTAATCTGCATCATCAAGATTGAGAGCATTACTCATCTTGGAAATACCATCGAAAGCATAGACTTTGAACCAGAGAGGATAAGGGCAGTTTTTATCTCCTAGATAGTTAGCCCAGGAAGTGATAGATTGACGTTGTTTATCTATGAGATCTTCAGCAAGAATTTTCTTTTCATATTCACTTAATTTCCTACCTTGACCGTTGTCTCTTAAGATTTGTTCTTGTTGTTTCCAATAGGCTTCTGGAATGTCTTCGTAATCCATGACGAGATTCTCAGCAGAGGCTTCCCAGATTTTTTGTTCAGCTTTATTGCCATATTTTTCGACCATGCGATCTAGACGGGAGAGATAGGCGAAGTTTCTGCGTTCGTTGTTTTTGCCTGGGAGTTTTTCTTTGTTTTGACGAGCTTTATTGAAAGAGGATTCGACAATGTCTTTATGTTTAGATTCGAAATTAACAAGAGTGAGGACTTTGGCGCCGATTTCGTTTTGGAGGCGAGATAGATGCTGAGCGTTTTGTTCCGTTGTATTGATATTATTTTCTTGACCAGTTATCTCATTACGATTAAGTTGATTCGGTGATAGACTTGGCATGGAATCCCTCTTTATAGCATGAATTATTTATATAGCGTATATGGTTATTGTAGCATGAAATAAAAAATAGAGCGTTCTGTGCTCTATTTTTATAAATTATGGAAATAACAAACCTTTGAGAAATTCTTATATATTCTTTAGTCAACTTTCTCTTGTTAGTTTTGACTATTTTTTTGATGTTGCCTTGGAACGTTTATTTTTAAAAGAATCTACTGCTTTTTCACTTTCATCTTTAGAGACTTCTGATTTCTTATAATCATTTTTAGTAGATTCGTCTAGGAGCATACGAACAAGTGCCCAAACAATCATATTGGCAGATAGAGCTAAAAAGGAGACAAACGGAATAATAAGAAGTGCGACACCAAGAGATTGATTTAGCAAGGCAATGACGGCAGCGACCAAAAAGGAGAGGACGGCGATGATGAGATAAGTGACCTCTAAAATAGTGAGTTCACGCTGTTCTTTATATAACTGTTTGAGGTATTGAAGAAATTTAGATTGTGACATATATATATTTTACAATATTTTACGGTTTTTATCAAGTTTTACTCTTTAAGCTTTAAAAAATAGGCCAAATATTTGGCCTATAACATGAGTGAGTTTTTGTCGCTTTTAGATATTCGAGGTATCTATGTCGGCTAGAGCGAAGCGCTCACAGAGATCTAATAGATATTCTGATCGCTGTAAAGCCTCAATCCAAATTCCTGGGATATCATAGAATCCATAGAGAATGCCAGCCATTGAGCCCGTAACCGCACCTAACGTATCAGTATCGTCGCCAAGATTTACGGCCGTAATTACGGCATCGCGGTAGCTATCTGAATTGAAGAGACACCA
>CALFGG010000057.1 GCA_937958235.1 uncultured Candidatus Saccharibacteria bacterium | reverse complement strand
TGGCTTTACCATGATCCTATCAATTATCTTTAGTATCATCGGTCTTGGCCCCGATGGTTTAGGTTGGGCTCAATCTATTGGCGCAGTTCTTGAAATTTTCATCCTCCTTTTTCTGCTTAATAAAAAATCTCGTCAAAACCTACTTAATAAAGGTTTCTGGACCGCTTTTATTCGTATGCTTATCGCAACCATCGTCACTAGTATTTCTGCCTATATACTTACCAAACTCCTACCACTTCGTGCCACCGACAATTCGGTCTTTGTTACTATTCCAAAATTCTTTATTATCTCCATTCTCTCTATGATTATCTATGGCGCAGCCAGTTTTCTCCTAGACCTTGAAGAAGTTCAACCATTCTTTGAAAAACTCAATAAGATCCTCTTTCGAAATCTCCGTCCAAAAGACAAATAAGCCTCAACTCTCATGTTATAATCATTACCATGACAGAGCAAAACAAGAAAGTCGTTTCCGACTATAATGGCTATGATTATAAAAAAATCTTCTGGGAAGATGCCGATCGTAAATATGAAGATATGGCAGACCGTCTCGCAATTAGGCGTCTTCTTCCTCGCAAGATGGATACTTTTGTAGATATCGCTGGTGGCTATGGTCGTCTCGCCAAAGAATATCTCGACCGTGCCAAGACCGCCACTCTCTTTGATTACTCTCAAACTGAGCTTGATCAAGCTAAAGAGGAGTTTGGTGACCGTATTAATACCGTCCAGGGTGACATCTATCACACTCCATTCAAGGATAACCAATTTTCTTGTCTCCTCATGGTCCGCGCCACTCATCACTTCGAAGACCTTCCTGCTGTTATTAAAGAATTAAATCGCATTCTTGAACCAGGTGGAGTTGCAGTGATTGAAGTTGCCAATAAGCGCACTCTTCCTAAGATGTTCCGTTACTGGTTTAAGAAGTCTAAAGTCAACCCATTCGACAAAAAACCTTCCAACCTCAAAAATATTGATAAAGATGGTTTCTATAACTACCATCCAGCCTATGTTGAGGATCTCTTTAGAAAATCTGGTTTTGAAATTGCTGATATTCTTTCCGTTTCTAACTTCAGAAGTCAAACCATGAAGAAGGTCTTCAAGACTAAGACTCTAGTCAATCTGGAAAAGAAATTCCAGAAACCTCTTGCCAGTATGCGTTTTGCTCCAAGTATTTACTATAAATTAGTTAAAAAATCTACCGATAATCAATCATAATATGCTACCGCTCGCGTTAATGGGTGGTATCTAAAACAAAATCTAACTATGAAACTATTCCGCTTGAGTACCTATCGTCTTTTTCGTCCGTCTATTTTTGGTCACCATAAAAAAATGCCAGATCCATTCAAGGTTATGGTCATGTCTGACCTACATTTTAGTTATCAAGTGACGGATCAAAAGCTGGATGCCATTGTGAGACAAGTGAAAAGCCTTGCACCGAAGTATATTCTTATGCCAGGTGATCTCGTAGATACCCTTGATATGGTCGATGCTGACTCTGAGCTGAATCGTTTTTTAAATTTTCTAAAGTCCTTAGGTCAGCTAGCTACGGTCATTATTAGTGTTGGTAACCACGACATGTATCGCAAGCCGAAAGGTGGCCGCCATGGTTGGCAATATGGTGAAACTAATCAATTATTTGATCAAATTCGCCAGCTTGAAAATGTTCATTTGCTAGATAATGAGGTTTACGAGGACCAATATATTTATTGTCTTGGTTATACTCAGTCTCCGGCCTATTACAAAGCAAAAAAAGGCGTTACTGAAAATCTTCCACAGATGTTAAAGGAACTTCAATCCTTGCCGGAGAATTACTTGTATCATCTCCCAGCCAAGAAAATTAAATTTGCGCTCATTCATTCGCCGGTTTTTCTCAACGATTCTGAGGTCAAATACCAACTTCGTGAGTTTGACTATTTTATCTCCGGCCACATGCATAATGGGGTAGTACCACCAGTTTTCGATGAATTAATTAATAACTCTCGTGGTCTTATTTCGCCCACCAAAAAGTTCGCCCCCGATAATTCTCGTAATACTTTAAGGACTTACGCCGATAAGTTACTTGTTGTCGGCGCACTGACTACTTTTCACGAAGCCATTAAACCTTTTAATAAGATGAACGCCTTTTTCCCATCATATATGGCACTTATGGAATTTACCGCCAAGAAAACTTACGCCAGAAAACCTTACATCAGGCATACTTATAGAAATTGGTAATCATCTCGACTATTATTACCAATATTTGAATAAACTTTCTTTATCCTAAATACCAAAACAATCAAAAAAGATGACTGAGTAGTCATCTTTTTCCAAAAACAATAACAACAATGTGGTAGCGCCAGTAGGGTTCGAACCTACGACCTTGAGCTTAGAAGTCTCCTGCTCTATCCAGCTGAGCTATGGCGCCAAGTATCTCTATA
Source organism: uncultured Candidatus Saccharibacteria bacterium (assembly GCA_937958235.1). Taxonomy (GTDB): domain Bacteria; phylum Patescibacteriota; class Saccharimonadia; order Saccharimonadales; family Saccharimonadaceae; genus Nanosyncoccus. Next base: position 2,043 of record CALFGG010000057.1, on the reverse strand, counting down.
ACTATACCACAAAACATAGCTTTTGGGCTAAAATACTAGTTCTTTCCATCCCGTAATGCTAAAGTCTGCAAGATTTCTGATTTGGTCAAGATCGCGTGCATTATGCGCATCTTCAATCGCAATCACTGTCGTTCCAGCCGTCTTGGCGGCCGTAATTCCTAGTAGACTATCTTCAAATACCAACACTTTTTCAGGAGGAACTGCAAAAAAATTGATTAATTGTTGGTAGACTTCTGGGTCTGGTTTCGGCATTTTCACATCATCCAAGGTCACAATTCGATCAAAATATTCATTTAGGCTAATCTCTCTGCCGATTAACGAATTATTAGATGAAAAGAAGTTGATCTCTCGTCGTTCCGAGCTAGTGGCCATCCCTATCTTGCAGTTATATTTTTCCTTCAGATTTTTTATTACCTGAACCACTCCCGGTTTTGGCCTAACTTTACTTCGAATCATTGGAAAAATTTCAGACACTTTCGCATAAATCTCTGATAATGGTCTCTTCCCATCACCGTATTTCCTGTCTAATGCTAAATAGTATTCGTCGTCTGAGTCACTGCGAGATTTGTTTTTAATTTCATCCCTAAACTCAATAATCTCATCTATTTCCTCCCAAACTCCATACAGTTCCTTGATTAGCTGCTGATCAAGTTCTCTATATGACCTCAGGGAGTCAGCTATTGTCCCGTCAAAATCAAAAATAATCAGGTCAAAATTTGTCAAAAGAGGCTGATTTTTTGCTCTCATATGTATATCATAACATAATAAAAAAAGAGCCATCTGGCTCAATAAAAATGGTGATCTCTGCGGGAGTCGAACCCGCGTTGACGGGATGAAAACCCGTTGTACTAACCGTTATACTAAGAGACCATACAAAACTGTACTGCTATTATTTTAACAGAAAATATTTATTTTTCAATAACCCTTTTAAGGATTTTTAAAAATTAACCCTCCTTACAGCTTAGAGCAAAAGTGATCTCATAATCTTTTGCAGAAAAAGGAGCTTTTGGCTTAATTAATGCGTATGAACCATTAGTATCGCAGGAAAATTTATCGTGTGAAAAATATTTCAACATGTCCTTGTTATTTTTTTCGCTATAATCGAGCAATTTTCGTAGCTTCACTGGTGAAAATCCCATCTGCGTATATTTCTCAAAATACTGCCCAAGATTTTCTTCCTGCCCCACCGACACATGGTCACGCGTAAAACGTTGGTAGAAATCATTTTCGTAATAATCGCGAGCCAGCTCTTCCATCTTTTGATGCGCCAGTTTAGTGCTCGTCAAATTATTTTTCACAAAAATCGCCGCAATTACGACACCCAAACAAGTTAAGACTATCATTAAGCTTAGTATGCGTATCAACTTCAAGCTTCGATTGCTACATCTCATACCAGAATTATATCATAAGTATTTTATATTTTAATTCAACCGTTATATAATAAGCCCATGCAGAAATTTGCTAACGAGCAGCAGATGATTGACTTCGGTCAAAACCTCGCCAAAACACTTGAAGCTCCCGCCGTGATTGAGCTCATCGGTGACGTTGGGGCTGGTAAAACCACAATCACTAAGGGAATCGCTCGCGGTCTTGGCATTGAGGATGAAATCACCTCTCCTACTTTCACTCTTTCAAAACGCTACTCTTTTCAAAAAGCTGGCAAAGAGTGTTTTCTTGTTCATTATGATTTTTACCGTCTAAACGACCCCGGCATCATGTCCGAAGATCTTTTGGAAAATATCCAAGACGAAAACACGATTACTATTATCGAATGGGGGGATTCCGTTAGTAATCTTCTTCCTGAAAATCATTTGCGTTTTTATATCTCAATTAATGATGACGGTTCAAGGAGCATTAGCGAATGAAACTCTACCTAGACACCTCCACCCCAGAAACTATTTTAAGACTTGATCAAAAAGAATATCGTCTTCCGTTAGGTAATCAACTTGCCGAACAACTTCTCTCCGTGATCCATCAAAAACTTTCTGAACACCATGCGACCTGGACTGATCTCACCGAAATTACTTTTATGGCCGGCCCAGG
>CALFGG010000056.1 GCA_937958235.1 uncultured Candidatus Saccharibacteria bacterium | reverse complement strand
ACTATATTATTTGGATTTTGTCAATGGCGTGGTATGGTTAACTGTCCATATAATTTCGTTTTGTCAAGTGTGCAATTTGAGATGATTTATTTATCGTTTTGCCAAATGTGCTATTTGAAGGGTTTTCTTTATGATTATGGTAAGATAGAAGCATGGGATATGACTTTGCATTAAACGATCAGGAACTTGCGCGTTCTTTTTCTCTGAGAGACGACAATCGGGAAGAGTTTTTTCATTCTTCTGGCTATGCTGATGCACAAAATTCGGGAAAAATCGGGGCGGCTTCTTTTGGAAAAACAGTGGCGGAGCGACAGGATTTAAACGAGAATCGACGTTTTGTGAGGGGGTACGAGAATGCAAGTTTAAATTCACAGATTGCGATTACTAGGGAGCGAACAAGGGGGATGTTCGAACGTGAGCGGACGAATGCTGGCGGCATGGGGGGTGAAGGAGTGGCTGGCGATGTAGGTGGAAGACAGTACGGAGGTGGTGGGGCAGGACAGATGCCCGAATTGAGTCCTAGGGGAGCGAATGAGACTGGCGGATATCGCTATCATGACGATTTGGCGAGAAAGCAAGAAATGTTGCGCGGGGGAGCGGGGTGTGAGGGGGCGAGCGCAGGCGGCAATAGTAATACTACGACAAACTATCGAGATTATGCGGCCGCAGCAAAACAGAGCTTCAGCCAAGAACAATCACGGGGTGGCAGCAATACCGGTGGTCGCTACGGGGGAAGTTACGGCGGCTATAGTGAAGGCAGAGGGGATTCTTCGAGAAGTGGCGGATATGGCATTGGTCGACCACAGGGGGGTAGCGGATATGGAGGGAGCAGTATCGCAAAAAGTTTCAAGCCTGATTTTGGGATGAAGTTTGGGTCTGGCGGAAAATAATTTTTGAACACAGTTGCTGGCCTAGGCGCTTAGTTGCTAGTTTAGGTATTTAGTTACTAGTTTGGGTATTAAGTTACTAGTTTAGGATCTTTAAGAAAAATTAATGCTGATCAGCTTGAAAGGTGGTTTTGGTTCTGATATAATAACTGTGCTAGATAAGATTCTAGCGAATTTTTACAATTTGGTGGGAATAGCTCAGTCGGTTAGAGCGTCTGATTGTGGTCCAGAAGGTCGTCGGTTCAATTCCGATTTCCC
>CALFGG010000055.1 GCA_937958235.1 uncultured Candidatus Saccharibacteria bacterium | reverse complement strand
TTCGACAATAGTTTTTGATCGACCATTAAACGCTACTGAAGCCGCAATGGCCCCCTCGTATGTATCTTTCTCGTAAGAGCTGAATGGAAAATCGCTAATCTTTTTATTATCCTTTATCGTAGCCACACCTCCTGCTGCAAAAATATTTTTATTTGAAGTTTGCATCTGATTGGAAACTAGAATTCCTTCAGGAGTATATTTTACATTGGCATTTTCAATCCCTAAGTCTAACTCTGGTTTCTGCCCAGCAGTCAACACTACGCATTCTACTCGTACAGATTTTTTCTGACCCCCTCGGAGTAGTGAAGCCTTGATTACTTTAGTCTTCCTACCAGTCGCTAAAGTCTGAATCCCATCATTTTCAACACTTACCACCTTAGTTTCTGTCAAAATCTTAATACTTTTCTTTTGATTGAATTTTGCTTCAATAATCTTCGATGCCTCGAGGTCTTCTTTTGGTAAGATGCGATCATTCATTTCTATTAGAATTACCGAGCTTCCAAGGTTTGCTAGAAACTCACTCGCCTCCACCCCACTCTGTCCAGCGCCAATTACTAGTGCCACTTTTGGAATACGTGGTAGCCCCAAATATAATTCCGCAGGTGTCACAAAGCCGGTTTCTTCAAGCCCAGCAACCTCTCCGGTGCTTATTGTTGTACCGCTTGCAATTAAGAACTTCTTTGCCGTAATGGTTCTTTCGTCCGTTGCTACCTCAATAGGTGAAATAAATCTTGCACTGCTCCTAATCACTTCAATCTTTGATTCAATTAGCTCTCTCTGTTTTGCCTCAATAAACTCCTCTGTCTTATTTTGTATCTCACTGTACATTGAAGGAAGATTTATTTTCAGCTGATCAGAATTTAGTCCAACACTTGACCCCTCTCGTGCTTGACATAACAGTTGTGAGATTTTTCCGGCCATTAATTGTGAAAAAGCGCAAAGCGTATTACCTCCACCAATTAAATCCTTTTCAATAACTGCCACTTTCTTTTTTGCCGCTGCTGCCATCATTGCCCCCGCAATACCTGCCGCCCCACCGCCAATCACCACTAAGTCGTAATCAAATTTTTTCATATAATTTTATTCCTTTCCCCTAAAATAAATGCCAAGTCCTTATTGTATTTTCTTACCTCCGCAACAATTTTACGATCGAGGTCAGATTGTGTAATCGCTGTTTTGTCTGTCACCCATTGACTTACTTTTTTCGTCACTTCCTTTGCGATTAATTCTGCTGCCCCTTGTTCCAGATTTAAAGCCTTAGCTTCTTTTTTTAAATCTAGCATTAGTTGTTTTTCCGAAAACTCTAGCTCCTTTGCCTGATGCTTTTTAAGTATTCCCATTTTTCACTCACCTCTTTATCATTTATTTTTGAATAATTCTAAATGCCAATAGGAAGATTGCTAAGGTGATGAACAATGTCCCAGATAGGGCCTTCAAAAAGTTTTTATTATTAAGACGCCATTTTTGAATCTCCACCACTGTCTTTCCGTGTCTCACGGCTAATCTCAAAATCACTAATGGTAGCAGAGCAATTACTGTATATATAGTCAACATTGCAATCTGTAATGGCATGGAGAGTTTTAATAGGCTATCTGCGGTAATTAACATTAATACGATAAAGAATGGTGCTTCAGCGAAGCTTGCGAGCAGCCCCAGCGCAAAGGCCTCAATATTGCTATCCGTTTGTTTTGCTCGTTTCATAATATATTTTGCAACTGGCTTAGGCAGCCATAGTTCAGTTGACCTTCCTGTGCGGTAATAAAATAACCAAATACAAAGGGTTAAAGCCACAAGTACCACGGCTAAAACTACTAGACAAATCGTTGACAGATTAGCCCCAAAAAAGAGAAAGACAAAATAAGCTGTTGCTGCCAGACTTGTTAATACCAGAAAGAATACTCCAAAGATATAGTTGGAAACTAAAAATTTTGTTCTTTTCTTTATGTGTTTACCCAAACTTTCGTGGTAAAGCAGAAGTAGTGACCCAAGATTCATCTGCAAAGTGGCATGCGCTAAAGCAGCTAAGACAATCACGCCGATCGCCGAGAATATTGTAAGACCTTCCATACCTAAATTATATCATATCTTGCTTATGCTAGATTATATCTTGCTTGTGCTAAACATAAAAATATTTTTTCCTATCTATTACAATTAAAACCATCACGCTAATGCTTGCCAAAATAAGTTCATAAATATACATTCAGCTCATTAGAAATTAAATGAGGTAATACTATGCAAAAAGCATCACAAACACCACGTCAAAAAGCAAGTTTAGAAGGGAAGAAACGGCAGCCATCCCACCGCAGTTGTTCACGTATGTATCAAGGTCAGTCCTCTATTTCTGAAGAAGCGCAGCCACGCATTAGAATTCCATATAAACGTGAACATAAATTCAAGTATTTGATTTATTCGGCTCTCCTGTTTTTAAATTTCTGCTCTCTGTTCGTACTGCCAGTATCAACCTTTGCCGCCAGTAAACCTTCGGACGCAAATGGGAAGAATGTTGTAAAGGAAGAAAAAACCTGTCCCAGTGGTCAATATCTAAATCCCCAAACTAAGCGCTGCAAGAAATTTCCCCCGCAAAAAATGAAAACCTGCCCTGAGGGTTATTTTCTAAACGTAAAAACCAATCGTTGCAACAAGAATCCAGTTCCCAAAAAACCTACGCAAAGTAACCCAAAACCGAAAGAGTCTACCAATCCTTCGTCTAATCGTTCTGATTCAAAAGATCAAAACAACCAAACTAAGAAGCCAACAAAAGATTGCCTACCGGGTTATTTCTTAAATAAAATTACCGGTCGTTGCAATAAGCAACACGAGCAAACCGAAAAGACCTGCCCTGAAGGCACCTTCCGCAATAAAATCACTGGACGCTGCAATAAAATTCAAGCTGAGTCTCAGAAGAAGCCCTGTCATGCTGACCAATATCGTAATCCAAAAACTGGCCGTTGTCATAAAATGTCCACGTCAACCGCACCCAAAACTTGTCCTGCTGGTAAGGTTCTCAATCCCGTTACCAATCGTTGTAAAGGTGAAGAAAAACCTCATGAGGTTAAAGCCTGTAAAGAGGGTTATGAAAGAAACGAACAAACTCATCGCTGTCGCAAAGTCCACCAAAATACGGGCGCCTCAAATCCGGTAGAAGTTCCAAAATTGGGTGACAAGAAAGAAGAACAAAAGAAAGATTTTAACGGCACCACAGCGGTTGCTGGTTCTGCGGCGGTTGGTCTTGGTATTGCTATCTTCCAGTTTAAAAATGAAATCTTTGTCATCATTCGTAAGATTTTCCTTCATAAGTAGCAAAAATTTGATATAAAAACTGTTGTTTGAACTACATATTACTACCACAAAAAAGACTCCAAAATTTATTCAACTCTGTTAAATTCCATAAAAAACTCGAATTAGCAGTCTTGACATGAGAGTGCTAATGAGCTATACTCATAATAACTTAGCAATTAAAAACGATGAGTGCTAAATAAATATAAAGGAGTAAAAATGAGTAAAATTATTGGAATTGACCTTGGTACGACGAACTCTGCTTTCGCGTACATGGTCGCAGGTAAACCAGAAGTTATTACAAATGCAGAAGGTGATCGCACCACTCCATCAGTTGTTGCTGTTACTAAAAAGGGCGAACGACTTGTTGGTAAGGTTGCTCAGCGTCAACGCGTCACTAACCCAAAAAATACTATTTATGGTATTAAGCGTTTAATCGGCCGTAAATTTGAAGATAAGGAAGTCCAGAGGGATCTCGACATCATGCCATACAAGATTGTGAAAAAAGGTGATGGCGTTGCCGTAGAGATGGATGGTAAGACTTATACTCCAGAAGAAGTTTCTGCTATGATTCTCTCTAAAATTAAAGCAGACGCCGAAGCTTTCTTAGGTGAGAAGGTTACTGAAGCTATCATTACTGTTCCAGCCTACTTCGATGACTCTCAGCGTCAAGCCACTAAAGATGCCGGTAAGATTGCTGGTCTTGAGGTTAAACGTATTATTAATGAACCTACAGCCGCAGCCTTAGCTTATGGTCTTGAAAAGAAAAGCGAAGAGAAAATTGTAGTCTTCGACCTTGGTGGTGGTACCTTCGATGTTTCCATCCTTGAACTCGGTGACGGTGTCTTTGAGGTAAAGTCCACGAACGGTGATACTCATCTTGGTGGTGAAGATTTCGATAACGTTATTGTTAACTTCCTCTGTGATCAGTTTAAAGATGAATCTGGTATCGATATTAAAAATGATGCCGCAGCTATGCAGCGCGTTAAGGATGAAGCTGAGAAAGCTAAGAAGGAACTCTCGTCAGCCAAAGAAACTGAAATCAACCTCCCATTCCTTTCTGCCGACTCTGATGGTCCAAAACACTTTGAATACACTTTAACTCGCTCCAAGATGGAAGAGCTCGTCGCTCCACTTCTTGATCGTCTTGCAGGTCCAGTCGAAAAGGCTCTTAAAGATGCCAAGCTCAAGGCTTCCGATATTAATGAAGTTGTTATGGTTGGTGGTATGACCCGTATGCCAGCCGTTGTTGAAAAGGTTAAAGCTCTCTTCGGTAAGGAGCCAATGCAGGGTGTTAACCCAGATGAGGTAGTTGCAGTTGGTGCTGCCATTCAAGGTGGTGTACTTCAAGGTGATGTTAAAGATGTTCTTCTTCTCGATGTTACTCCACTTTCTCTCGGTATCGAGACTATGGGTGGTGTTTCTACCAAGCTAATTGAGCGCAACACTACTATCCCAACTTCAAAGTCTGAAACTTTCTCTACTGCTGCTGATAACCAGCCACAGGTTGAAATCCATGTCTTACAGGGCGAGCGTGAAATGGCCGCTGATAATAAATCTCTTGGTCGTTTCATCCTCGATGGTATTGCTCCAGCCCCACGCGGTGTTCCACAGATTGAAGTTACCTTCAATATCGATGCAAACGGTATTCTCAATGTTACAGCTCGTGACAAGGGAACTGGTAAGGAACAAAGTATCACTATCCAGAATTCCGGCAACATGTCTAAAGAAGATATTGAAAAGGCTCAAAAGGATGCTGAACTTCATGCAGATGAAGACAAAAAGAAACGTGAAGCTATCGACGCTAGAAATAAATTAGAACAGGCCATTTATCACAATGAAAAAATGCCAGATGAGTTCAAAGACAAGATTTCTGACGAAGATAAGGAGACTATTAAGAAAGCTATCGAAGAAGCCAAAGATGTATTAAAAGATACAGCCGCTGATGCTGCTAAATATGAAGAAGCCGAAAAGGTGCTCTCCAATAAGATCATGCCTATTGGCGCCAAGCTCTATCAATCCGCTTCAACTGATTCATCTGCCAATGACGGCAATTCATCTAAAGGCACTTCCGATGGTGAACCTGTAGAAGGCGAAGTTGTTGATAAATAAGACAGCATAATATCCTTAGCTAAATATTATTCATTACATGAATATTTCATAAATACCCCGCAAGGGGTATTTTTGAAATGGTATAAAAATCACCCAGTATCTCTATACTTATTACCTCTGATATGATATATTTAATCAGATTAAAAGGAATATATTTTTCATGAAATCACCAATCAAAAAGTTTTTTATTTTTTCATTCTCCCAAAAACTAAACTGGCTTCTAAAAATCGGCATTAGCCTTTCAGGTCTTATTTTTACTTTTTTACACTTTATTGATCCTGTTGTCTGGCACAAACTTCCCAGTTATCTAGTTACTATCCTTCTTCCGTTTGTCCCTGAACTTCTTGCAAAACTAAACTTCAAAGCCACTACTAGGCTACAAATCGCTTTTAATCTTTTCTTGATTATCGCAATGGTCTTAGGTATCGATCTTGATTGGTATAAGTCAATTATTATCATGGGATATCCAAGCTATGATAAAATCGTCCATAGTCTAAGCGGTGTTTTTACTGCGTTTTGTGGTAAAGAGATTCTCGATCACTTTTATGATGGTAAAGATGCAACCGATCACACTGGTAAGATCACTGAGAAAAAAACTGGCTCCTCTGGTCAATCCACTATCAAACGCAAAATCTACCATTCAGGCTTCGCCTTCCTTTTTATCATCTGTTTTGTTGTCTTCGTCGCTACTATGTGGGAATGTTTTGAATTTACCTATGACCAACTTTGTGGTGGACATATGCAAGAGCTCAATGCTCCTGGGGTTGGCGATACCATGGGTGATATTATCTCTGCTTCTATTGCTGGCTTCCTCACGGCGATCTTCATTAGAAAGAAATAAAAATTTATGTCAAAAAAGCAACCTGCTACAGTCTCTCAAGTTTCATCTGCAGAAACAGCTATTCTAATTTCATTACTTCAGCAAGTTCTTGCAAAAAATATTGCAGGTGATGTAGTTGAACTTGGCTGTTATAAGGGTGATACTTCAGTTCTTTTCCAGCGTGAATTACAAAAAACGAATAAAACCCTCTGGTTATACGACTCTTTCGCTGGACTTCCCGAAAAAACTAGGGAAGATAGCTCGGCTGCTGGCGATCAATTTAAATCTGGTGAACTCTTTGTCACAAAACGCGAAGTTATTGAAAAATTCAAACGACACAACCTTCCTCTTCCAAAAATTAAAAAGGCCTTCTTTGAAGACTTAGACCCCATCAATGATCTCCCAAATAAAATCTGCTTTGCCTTTCTCGACGGTGACCTCTATACTTCAATTAAAACTAGCCTCACGCTAGTTCAAGACAAGATGCAGTCCGGAAGCATTGTTATTATTCATGACTACAATAATCCAGAACTTCCTGGCTCTGCTCGTGCCGTTGATGAATGGTTAAAAAATCACCGTCATCAAGTTAAGCAGTTTAAAACACAAGAAACTCTCGCCATTATTTATTTGTAGTTTAAAATTTAGCTATGACGTACCGCAAGTTCGTCACTAGTATTCTATAGAGATAAAAAACGACCACCAAGTGGTCAATTTTTAACATGGTATGTCTTTCGCTTCGCGAAAACCATTCCAATCTGCGTCGGTTCAATAAAGAAAAGTAATCTTTTCTTTATTTCTCCTCCTTGATTGGTCGGGGCGACAAGACTCGAACTTGCGACCTCAGCGTCCCAAACGCCGCGCGCTACCAACTGTGCCACGCCCCGCTACTGTTAAATTTACCACACTCCACCTAAAAATGCAATGTTATGTTAATATATTATTATCTGTTCTTCTTAGTTTAATGGCTTATACCCACAGACTGAGTTAAGATAAAGTAATCTATTTCGAGAAAATTAAGGAGATTAATGAACGCACAAAATTCATCTGGCAACAAACCGAAGGTCAACCTCACCAAGAAAAATAAATCTAACACCTTTAGATCGATTATTTTTACGCTACTTTCGATTATTTTTATCGCCTACTGTATTAACTTATATGGCAACCATAACATCAAGATGAAGGAGGTTCCTCTCTCTGATGTTATCTCTCGTGCCAATGATGAGCACGGTAATATTAAACGCATTACTGTATCTGGTAATGAACTGGAGATTACCCTCAAAGATAAAGATATTCCTACAGAAACCTCTCGCAAAGATCCTTCGGGAACGCTTTATGACCAGGGTTTAATTAACCGCTGCGCCGATAAGGCTGGTGATGATCTAAAAAAATGCCAGGAAAAATATCCAGTCATTAACTATGTCGACCCTATTAATTATACTGAAATTTTCATCAACATCCTCACTATCGCCGTACCAATCATTATTGCTGTAATTTTCTTCGGCCGTCTTCTTGGCCAAGCTCAAAGTATTAATAAGGAAAATATGGGCTTTGGTAAGGCTCGCGCCAAACTCTATGGCCCAGACAAAAAGCGTGTTCTCTTTACCGATGTTGCTGGTAATGAAGCTGCCAAACAGGACCTCTCTGAAGTAGTTGATTTTCTCAAAAATCCTAAAAAATATGAAAAACTCGGTGCTAAAATCCCTCGTGGCGTGCTTCTTGCAGGCGATCCGGGAACCGGTAAGACCTTAATGGCCCGCGCCGTTGCTGGAGAGGCTAACGTTCCTTTCTTTAGTATTTCTGGTTCTGAATTTGCCGAAATGTTTGTTGGTGTCGGTGCTTCTCGTGTTCGTGATCTCTTTAGTAAGGCCAAGAAAAACGCTCCAAGTATCATCTTTATTGACGAAATCGATGCTGTCGCCCACAAGCGTGATGCTCGTGGCGGTGCTGGTCGTGAGGATGAGCAAACTCTAAACCAGATCCTCGTCGAGATGGATGGTTTTGATAATG
>CALFGG010000054.1 GCA_937958235.1 uncultured Candidatus Saccharibacteria bacterium | reverse complement strand
ATTTCCTCTTTCCTTCGTGACGACTGCGCACGATCATTTTATTAGTTTTCTTATTGTGGCGAGTACGGAAGCCAAGAGTGAGCTGACCCCATGGTGTACGAGGAGCTTTACCAGTACCGTGACGGCCACCATCACCACCACCGTGTGGGTGATCTGTAGCGTTCATGACAACACCGCGGACGGTTGGGCGAATACCTTTGCGGCGGACACGACCAGCTGAACCGATTTTAATATTTTGATGTTGCATGTTACCAACTGTACCAATTGAAGCTTCACAGGTTGCAAGAACTTTGCGAACTTCGCCGGAAGGCATACGAAGAGTTGCATAAGCACCTTCTTTTGCCATAAGCTGAGCTGAGTTACCAGCAGAGCGGACCATCTGTGCACCGCGACCTGGAGTTAGTTCGATGGAGTAAACCATGGTACCAACTGGAATATTGCTGAGTGGTAGACGGTTAGATTCTTCGATTGGAGCCTCGGCACCGGTTTGGAAGGTTTTACCCTTGAACATCTTAGAATCTGCAATAACGTAGTAGAAAGTATTGTTAGTGTCTTTGACGCGGGCAATACGTGCGCTACGGTTTGGATCGTACTCAATTTCCATAATTTCAAAGGTCATATTCTTTGGAAGATTATGGGTAACTAAGCGATAGTGACGTTTTACACCACCACCACGATGGCGGACAGTGATACGTCCTTGGCTGTTTTTACCAGCATTCTGCTTTTTAGCTTTAAGAAGAGACTTGAGAGGCTTTCGTGTGGTGATTTGGTCGAAATCCTGTGTAGTCTTCTGGCGCTGAGCAGGAGTGGTAGGACGATAAGCTTTAATGCTCATTATTTTTTATCTCCTTCCTCAACTTTTTCTTCGTCGAAAATACGGATTTTATCGCCAGCGCTTAGAGTAACATAGGCTACTTTGCGATCGCGGCGGAATGTTTTACCTGGGTAAGCATGTTTACCTTTTGAGAAACGAGTTGCTTTACCTTTTCTAATTAAGATGCGAATATCTTTAACGGTGACATTGTATTGTTCAGCGATGGATTTTGCAACTTCTTGCTTAGTAGCATCAGCTGGAACATAAAAGATATAAGTGTTCTTAGTTTGTTCAGTGTAGGCTTTTTCGGTAGCACGTGGAATAACTAACATTAGGCATTCTCCTTTCCGATTAGCCAGTTATCAATAGAGGCGACTGCATCTTTAACGATAACGATGGTATCTGCATTCATGATGTCGAAGACATTAAGGAAAGTTGGACGGACGACCTTGGCGAAAGCAATGTTATTGGTTGCGCGCAAAGTGAGCTCATCTTTCTCTGGAACGACGATTAGGACGTTCTTTGGAGTAACTTTGAGATCAGTAAGAGTCTTAATAACTTCTTTAACTTTGCCGTCTTTGATACCAAGAGTATCGATAACTTGAATTGCCTTAGCGGTGTTCTTCATGGAAAGAGCTTGCATAACTGCAGTTCTCTTGGCATTTTTGCTGAGTTTCTTGGTGAAGTTTTCTTCGCCAGTACGACCACCAGCTACACCACCGTGACGCCAGATAGGGTTACGAGTTGAACCAAACCTTGCGCGGCCAGTTCCTTTTTGTTTCCATGGCTTCTTACCACCACCACGAACTTCACCACGCTTCAAAGTTTTGGCGTGTGAACTACGTGAGTTTGCAAGATATGCGTCGTAAGCTAATTTAACTAGCTCATGATTTGTAACTTCGAGATTGAAGATTTCTGGGTTTAAATCTGCCATATTACTCCTTTCCCTCCACAGTTACGATTCCTTTCTTAGGACCTGGGACTGCGCCCTTTACGCCTAAGATGTTATTTTCTTTGTCGATGTAGGCAATAACTAAGTTCTTAACTGTAACTTGGTCATGTCCCATACGACCTGGCATGCGCTTACCCTTGAAAACTTTTTGAGGATACATTGAACCGATTGAACCGACTCTTCTGATGTTTCCCTTAAAGCCATGAGTATTGCGTGATTCTTGGAAGTTCCAACGCTTGACAGTACCAGCGAATCCTTTGCCTTTCGAAATACCAGTAACTGCCACCTTATCTCCGAGTTCAAAGCTTTCTACAGTGAGAGTATCACCGAGTTTGAGCTCTGGAGTGGAATCCGTACGAAATTCCTTCAAGATTTTAGGACTTAATGTTTCGTCAGCTTTTTTGACGTGAGCTGATACCGACTTGCTCAGATTCTTACCCTGACCGTATCCAAGCTGCACAGCATTATAACCATCGGTTTCGACGGTTTTTATCTGAGTCACTGTGGCTGGTCCGGCTTGAAGGATGGTAACTGGAGTTACTAATCCATCTTCGCCGATGATCTGGGTCATACCAATTTTGGTGCCGAGGATGACTTTCATCTTTTCCTTTCCTTTAATGGTTACACTCTAATAGCTAGACTAAGAGGAGTTCCAGATTGTTTCTCTGCTTGGCCTATAATTTCTAAAAAAATTATTGCAGTCGGAAACGATCGGCTTTTTCTTTGGTCTAGTTAGTCAAATGTCACCTTGATAAACTTACATGTGTATTTTATCACAAAATAAGGATAACTACAAGGGGAGTTATGAGAGCGGCGTGGTTTTCTTGGTTTTTTCTTTAGTGGTATTTATTAAGCTGGTTTTTGATAATCTTTCGTAGAATAGCGGTTTTTTAATTGCAACAATGATTGATGAGATAAAGAGATATAAGAGATAGATTAGGGTAAAGGAAATGACGATAATCGCAATGGCGTCACCAGTGATAATTTCTTGGTCGATAAGAAAATGGATAAATAATAGTATGAGATATGGAGCTAGGATATATTGCAGGATAAAAACGGCGAAACGGATAAAATAATGAAGAAAGCGATTAAAGCTATTTTTTTGCTTAGCCTCTTTATCGATGATTATTTTTATATTAGTCATAAAGAACCCTGGAGTGCGACCATCTGTAATGGTGGCTATGAGCGATAAAAATAAGACAACCATGAATAAACTAATTGGTATGGCATTATTAAAGTTAAAGAATCTGATGAGGATAGTTCCTATCGTGAAGGAGAAAATAGCAGAGGCGACTATATCAAAGAACATTGCAATGAATCGTCGCAGTAAGGATATTTTTTGGCTACGATCATAACTTTTTTGATCGATTTCTGCGCGAGTAGGTAGAAATTTAGTTAATGCGCCTGCTAGCAGAAAACCCAAAAGGCCACCTAGAGTATTTGTAATTAAATCATCTACATCAAATAGTCGATAATTTCCTTGATAGATAAAATAAAGTCCACTAAGTTGTGTAAGTTCAAAGAATAGAGATAGAAGGAATGTTTTTATAAGTACCTGCTTTAAGTTATTTTGAAAATAATAGCGAAGATAAAAACCAAATGGTAGAGTCATAAAAATATTAAAGATGGTAGTAAGGAATCCCCAATTATTAAAAATGGTAAGAAAAGACTTCGGATGATTTAAATCAATTTTGGTATTTTTAATGATATCAAAAATAAAATTAAGAGGATTAAGTTGCAAGTGATGGCCTCTTAGGGCTTGTGCTTTCTCGGCTGACGGGAGAGGAAGTATGATCAAGCAGTAAGTAATGAGCATATAGAGAATAAAAGAGTAGATAATCCAAAGTCGCAGACTCATAATAGAGCCATATTTTTTGTAGTTGTAGATTAGGTATGGAATAGTAAAAATGATAGCAATAGCCGGAAAAGAAATGGCGGCCTGTTTGATGGTTTCAAGATAAGTATGCATTATTAATATATTTTAACAAAAAATAGCCTCAGACGAGGCTATTTTTCTGATATTCTAGTTCTTAGAAATCTTCATCTTGAACGATCTTAAAATCGCCGAAGTTACCTTCAATTTCTTCTTCAGAAACATCTAATTTACGAACGCCAGTTCCTACAGGAATCTTGCGACCGATAATGACGTTTTCCTTCAAGCCGTGGAGCTTATCGACGCGACCGTTGATGGCAGCATTAATAAGTACACGAGTAGTATCCTGGAAGGAGGCTGCTGAGAGGAAGGAGTCGGACCAGATGGAGACCTTAGTGATACCAAGGAGAAGCTGAGTATATTCTGCTGGAGTACGACCAGTAGCAATACATTCGCGGTTGGCTTCTTCAACTGCATTAATTGAAGTGATGTCACCTGCAACGAAGTTAGTATCGCCTGATTCTTCGATCATGACGCGACTAAACATTTGACGGACGATTACCTCAAGGTGCTTGGCGGAAACATCGTTACCGTTTGCGGCGTAGACTGCCATAATATCGTTCATGATATAACGAGCAGTTGCCTCGACGCCCTTATATTTAAGTTGATCCTGAAGGTTTAATGAACCAGTCGTGAGGCGATCACCAGCTTGAACAGTATCATTACTCTTCACGAGCATTTCAGCTTCGTTTGGAATTTCAACGCGAACTGGACCACTTGCGCCTTCGGTAATAAGGACTGCATGATCAACGATCTGGGCGTTGCCATCAAATGGAGCGATAATTGGTTCCATGCCCTTAGCTTTAGCGGCAATAACGTCACCAGTTTTAACTGAGGCACCGTCTTTGACCATAATCTTACGATCTTCGCTAATTTCAATACGTTCAGTTTTGCCGGAAGTTGGAGTGATTTGAACGACAAAGTGGTTGCCGTCTTCCCAGACTTCGCAGAGACCAGCGACTGGAGCGATCCAAGCTTGACCTTTAGGGTTTCTTGCTTCAAGAAGCTCTTCTACACGAGGAAGACCACGAGAGATGGCACCGGAACCGGCAACACCTGAAGAGTGTTTAGTATCAAGTGTAAGCTGGGTACCCAATTCACCAAGTGACTGGGCAGCAATAACACCTACAGGCTGGTTTGGCTCAACGAGCTTTCTGGTTGCCATATCAACACCATAGGCTTTTTGTGGAATACCGTTTACTGATTTTGTAGTGAGTACTGACTGAATACGTACTGAGTCAATATTATGATCATCGGCAATCTGTTCGGCTAGATCACGAGTGATTAGTTGATCATTTTCTAGGTAGCCTGGAATTGGAGCGGCAGTGTAGCGACCCGTAATACGCTGAACAAATTCAATGCCAGTCTGTTCTGTTTCAGACTTAAAGACCTCAAAGCCTGGATCTTCAGCATCTTCTTCGGTAGTGAAGACATCTTGAGCGACGTCAACAAGACGACGGGTAAGATAACCAGAGTCGGCTGTACGGAGGGCGGTAGAAACCTGACCCTGACGAGCACCTCGGGTAGCAATGAAGGATTCAAGAGTGTTAAGACCGTTCTTATAGCTAGACTTAACTGGAAGCTCGATCTCACGGTTGTTAATGTCGACCATGATACCGATTGCTGCAGAAGCAAGCTTAATACCGGAAACGGAACCACGAGCACCAGAGTTGGTCATAACGGCGATATCGGTGTCCATGGATGAAAGTTTTTGCTTAAGGAAACTAGAAATTTCACCATCGATCTCACGCCAGTTGGCAATTGTGAGATTATAGCGTTCTGTATCGGTAAGAAGGCCTTGTTCAAACTGATCTTGAATAAGAGCAGTTTTAGCATCACCCTTGGCGATGAAGTCGGCAATTTCAGGATAAGTTGGGTAGTCATCTTTACAGGTTGAAATAGAAGCAATAGTTTCGTATTCAAAGGCAAGATCTTTAAGTTTATCTGCAACCTCAACTGTTACCTTAGAGCCGTAGTCATTGAAGATGTTAGCCATAACTTTCTTTAGGTGCTTTGAAGTTTGAACACCATTATCGTATGGATAATCTTCTGGAAGGATTTCATTAAAGATGACACGGCCTAGTGTGGTATCACGAATTTCCTTCTTTGCGAAGACGCGAATTGGGGTTTGAAGAGCGATATCACCGCGATCATAAGCCATTTCAGCTTCGTAAACTGAGCTGAAGGCAAGAGGTTTGTCAGTTTCGGTGCCTGGCTTGTCGTAGGTTAAGTAATAACTACCAAGTACAACGTCCTGATAGATAGCTAGAACTGGAGAGCCATCAGCTGGTTTTAGAAGGTTGTTTTGTGCAGTCATAAGCTCCTGGGCTTCTTTTTGGGCTTCGTCAGACAATGGAAGATGAATAGCCATTTGGTCACCATCGTAGTCGGCGTTGAAACCGGAAGCGACACGTGGGTGGAGATGAATTGCCATCTGGTCACCATCATAGTCAGCGTTGAAACCGGAAGCAACAAGCGGATGAAGCTGAATTGCCATACCATCAATTAGTCTTGGCTGGAAAGCCTGAATGGATAGACGGTGCAAAGATGGAGCACGGTTCAAGAGTACGTAGCGACCCTTAATTACTTCATCAAGTGCATCCCAAACGATCGATTCTTTGGATTCAATCATACGAGAAGCAGCACGAGTATTTGGAGCATATTCATGAAGGAGCAACCATGAAATTACGAATGGCTTAAAGAGTTCTAGCGCCATAAGTTTTGGCAGACCACATTCGTTAAGTTTAAGATCTGGACCGACGACGATAACTGAGCGACCGGAGTAGTCAACACGCTTACCGAGAAGGTTCTGACGGAAGCGACCCTGCTTACCTTTGAGAAGATCAGAGAGTGATTTAAGTTTACGACGACCGTTCTGTGAGCTAGCTAGACGACCATGGGAAGCGTTATTATCGATGAGTGAATCGATAGCTTCTTGGAGCATACGCATTTCGTTGTGGACGATCACTTCAGGGGCGTTAAGATCAAGAAGTTTCTTAAGACGATTATTACGGTTGATAACACGACGATAGAGGTCATTAAGATCGGAAGTAGCGAAGCGACCACCAGGGAGAGAGATCATTGGACGTAGGTCTGGTGGAATGACTGGAATCACAGTAAGGATAAGGTCAGTTGGTTTAATACCAGCATTTTTCATACCTTCAAGGACCTTGATGCGCTTGATGAGTTTACGCTCCTTTTGACCCTTAGCTTCAGCTGCTTCGACAGAAAGATCATCAATCATCTGGTTGATATCAATTTGATCAAGAATTTTCTTAATGGCACCAGCACCCATTTCTGCTTCAATGAGGTCTTCGTACTCTTCTGGAAGATTACGGTAGTCAATTTCAGAAATAACTGCGCCTTTTTTGAGCCCCTCAAGGATACCCTTGCGAGTGACGAAGTCCTTATCAACTTCTTCAATCTCTTTAGCTTGTTCGTTGGCTAGTTTTTCAGGGTTAGCTCCAGGTTCTTTAGCTGCTTCGCCGTAGCGAATTTTGATTGCTTGAAGACTGGCTTCATGTTGGGCTTTGAGATCGTTTAAAGTTTGCTCAACTTCAGCATCTTTAGCGTTAATGATGAGATAGGAAGCAAAATATACTACCTTTTCAATATTTTTGACGGTTAGATCGAGAAGAAGGCTTAATGCAGATGGGGTACCACGCATAAACCAGATGTGAGCAACTGGTGCAGCAAGTTTGATGTGGCCCATACGCTCACGACGAGCGATAGATTTGGTGACTAAGTTCCCTTCCTTGTCGACAGCGGCTTCACGAGAACGAACACCTTTAAGTTTACTGTCGTGTGGATTAATATCCTTTACTGGACCGAAAATACGTTCACAGAATAAACCGTCACGCTCAGGTTTCTGAGTACGGTAGTTGATTGTTTCTGGCTTCAATACCTCACCATAGCTCCAACTCAAGATATCTTCAGCACTGGCGATGCTGAGACGAATTGAGTCGAAGTCGCTGGCTGAAATGTAGTTGTCCATCCAAGCCATTAGAACTCCTCTCCGAGATCAATGTTATCTTCACTGTCTCCGTCTTTAATTGTAATTCCTTGACCGTCGAGAGATTCTTCGATCTCTTCATCGGTAAGGTCGATTATGTCATTTTCGTCATCATTAATATGTACGTTGTGTTTGGCGTAAATTAGGCGATCATCTTGAGATTTTTCAATTTCCCTAGAAGTGTCCTCGATTACACTATCAGCGTCTCTAGCTTCACCGTTATCAAGAAGATCAACCTTGAGACCTAGACCCTGTAACTCCTTAACTAAGACATTGAAGCCTTCAGGAAGTTTTGGTCCTTGAATTGGCTCATGCTTGATAATGGATTCATAGGCTTTAGCACGCCCGTAAACGTCATCGGATTTAATTGTGAGCATTTCCTGTAGAATACTGGATGCGCCATAAGCTTCGAGTGCCCAAACCTCCATTTCTCCGAAACGCTGACCACCATTCTGAGCTTTACCACCAAGTGGCTGCTGAGTAACCATAGTGTAAGGACCGGTTGAACGAGCATGGATCTTATCTTCAACCATGTGATGAAGTTTGATCATGTGCATGATACCAACTGAGGTCTTTTCGTTAAATGGTTCACCTGTAAGACCGTCGTAGAGCTGGACACGGCCATTACGATCAATGCCTGCTTTTTCTAATTCATCTGAGATTACTTCATCTGGGATACCGTTGAAAGATGGGGTGGCAACTTTGTAGCCAAGAATGCGAGCAGCTAGACCAATGTGAATTTCATAAAGCTGACCAAGGTTCATACGGGAAGGTACACCCATTGGAGAAAGTACAACATCGACTGGTGTACCATCGGCCATGAATGGCATATCTTCAACTGGTAGAACGCGGGAGACTACACCCTTGTTACCATAACGACCAGCCATCTTGTCACCGATTTGAATCTTACGCATTTCTGCAACAAAGATTTTGATCTGCATGAGAACACCAGCTTTTAGTTCGTGGCCTTGTTCACGAGTGTAAATGCGGACGCCGATAACTTTACCAGAAGTACCACCACTCATGCGAACTGAAGTATCGCGGACATCTTTGGCTTTTTCACCAAAGATAGCACGAAGAAGACGCTCTTCTGAGCTTAGCTCTTGTTCACCCTTTGGAGTGATTTTACCGACGAGAATATCACCAGTAGAAACTTCAGAACCAATGGTAACGATACCATCTTCACCAAGGTGACGAAGAGCATGTTCTGAGACGTTTGGAATATCACGAGTGACTTGTTCTGGACCAAGTTTGGTTTCACGAACTTCAACATCAAAGTCTTTAATATTAATCGAGGTTAAGGTATCATCCTCAACGAGTTTACGTGAAACAACGATAGCATCGTCCATGTTGTAACCACGCCATGGCATGAAAGCAACTAAGAGGTTGCGACCAAGAGCAATTTCACCATCTTCGATTGAAGCACCCTCGATGAGAATATCACCGGCTTTAACTTTTTGACCACGGGTAACCATACAACGCTGGTTGTAGCACTGATCTGAGTTTGTTTGCTCAAAGTGAGCAATCTTGTATTCTCTTGAAGCACCGTTATCATAATCAACGATGATTGAAACACCGTCAGCTTTTTTAACTACACCATCCATGTCAGCGGTAATTAATTGAGAAGTGTATCTTGCGATGTCAGCTTCAACGCCGGTACCAACAGTTGGAGCAGTATTCTTGAGAAGTGGAACTGCCTGCTTCTGCATGGCGCAGCCCATGAGCGCACGGTCAACACGGTTTTTCTCAACGAATGGAATGAGAGATGCGGATGCACCAAGAATTTCCTTATGTGCGGCATCAACGTGAGTAACACGACTAGATTCAACCTGAGCTGGCTGACCATTAATACGAGCAGAGACGCGTTCGTCAATAAAGCTACCGTCTTTATCAAGTTTAGCGGAAGTGTCGGCGATGACCATGTCTTTTTCAAGGCTGGCATCAACATAGACAACCTCGTCAGTAACCTTTC
Organism: uncultured Candidatus Saccharibacteria bacterium; assembly: GCA_937958235.1. Taxonomy (GTDB): domain Bacteria; phylum Patescibacteriota; class Saccharimonadia; order Saccharimonadales; family Saccharimonadaceae; genus Nanosyncoccus. The sequence continues at coordinate 20,911 of CALFGG010000054.1, read as the reverse complement.
CGTCTTTAACGATGCGATATGGAGCTTCGATAAAGCCATATTCGTTAATGCGAGCGTAGGTTGCGAGGTTTAGTACGAGACCGACGTTTGCACCTTCTGGGGTTTCAACAGTACAGATACGACCGTAATGAGTAGGGTGAGTATCACGAACATCAAAGCCTGCACGTTCGCGAGTAAGACCACCAGGACCCATAGAACTCAGACGACGCTTGTGTGATAGTTCAGAGAATGGGTTGTAAGAATCCATCAACTGGGACAACTGAGAACTACTGAAGAATTCTTTAACGGCTGCAACTACTGGACGTGAGTTTAAGAGCTGAGATGGGGTCACTTCCTCGGGGTTAGCCATAGACATGCGGTCTAAGATGTTGCGCTGTAAGCGAAGCATACCAAGACGGAATTGACGCTGAATCAATTCACCAACCATCTTAACGCGACGGTTTGCGAGTGAGTCAATGTCGTCGGCTGGTTCTTGGGTGTTATTGAGGCGAATAAGTTCGCGAATAATGGCAATAACATCTTCCATTTGAAGAGTACGGTGGGTACTATCATTTGGAGTGTCGAAGCCAAGTCTCTGATTAATCTTAAAACGACCAACGCGGGAGTAGTCATAGCGTTTATAGTCAAAGAAGGTACGTTCTACCATTGAACGTGCGTTTTCGACAGTGGCTAGATCACCTGGGCGAAGACGGCGGTAGACCTCAAGGAGGGCAGCAGCTTGGCTGGTAGTTGGGTCTTTATCAATAGTGCTATCGATGTAATTAATTGGTCCATTATCGACACCAGCAAAGAGTTCTTTAAGCTCAGAATTCTTAGTAACACCAAGAGCTCGAAGGAAGGTAGTAACAGGAATTTTACGACGACGATCAATTTTGACATTGATTGAACCGTTAGTGGCGGTTTCAAATTCAAGCCAAGCACCACGACCTGGAATTACCTTAGCGCCATAATAATTCTTACCGTTATAATTATCTGCGGTAAAGAAAACACCAGCAGAACGGATAAGCTGAGAAACGATGACACGTTCTGTACCATTAATAATAAAGGTGGCACGGTCGGTCATCCATGGATAATCACCAAAGTAGATATTCTGTTCTTTGATTTCACCTGTAACTTTGTTAGTAAGTTCGGCTTTAACATGAAGCGGAGCTTCGTAAGTTTCAAGGTTATATTTAGCTTCTTCAACGGTACGTTTTGGAGCTTTAAACTCATAGTCCTTGAACCTTAGGGATAGTTTTTGGCCGGTGTAGTCATCGATTGGATTCAATTCGGTGAAGACTTCACGGAGACCGGATTTGATAAATTCCTCCCAGGAATCTTTCTGGTGTGCAGTAAGATCAGGGATTTCGAGATGATCACCGTCTGTGAAAAAGACACGCTGATCAGCTGTACTGATATTCTTTGTACTCACGTTTTCCTCTATTTTAGTGTTAATAATCTTTAGCGCCGAAGATTACTGTCATCTAATGACATCCTAGTTCGCCAGTTTAGGACACCCTCGCTATTAGAAGACACACTACTTCTTGTGTTCGATTTTACTATATTTTGCTAGATTTTTCAAGAGTTAGCCTTAGTTTTTGACAAATATTGGCTATATGTTATAATATCGAAGTCCATAGTATATTAAAATATAAAAGGGGGTAAAAGAATGGATACTTTTAGACACTATATTTATCATGACCAGGTAGTTGGAGGGCTTGTTGGTAATGCGATTGGCGATGCACTTGGGCTACCGGTTGAATTTAAGTCCCGTGAAGAGCTAAAGGCTAATCCTGTTTTTGAAATGCAGGGTTTTGGTTCTCATATGACCGTCCAGGGGACATGGTCAATGAATACTTCAATGATCATTGCCTTGATGGAATCCATCAGGGAGTGCGGCAGGATTAACCAATCTGATATACTGCATAAATTGTCAAGATGGCTACATCTTGCAGATTATACGGTTGGAGCTGAGGTCATAAATTCAAACCCAACTATTGCTATGGCAATAGAGAGGTTTAAGAAGGGATATGATCTGGATGAGTGCGGTGATGCTTTTGAGTTTGCCACGGATAATGGGGCTCTTGTGAGAATCTTGCCGATCGCCTTTCTCTGCTATAACTATAACATACAGGGTAAGGCTAGATATAATCTGGTTAAGAGTGTAACTAGATTGACTCATGCAACAGAAAAATGCATTCTAGCAAATATGATATTTGTGAATTATGCATACTATTTGCTTGAGGGGTATTATCCGGCTGTGGCACTACAGAAGATTCAGCAGGAAAAATATAGTTTCTTCTCTGAGGCTTGTGTTGAGTCATTTAGTCGTATTCTAAAAGATAATTTAGTCACACTATCAGAAGATGCAATCCAGTCGAATAGTGACGTAATTGAAAGTCTGGAGGCAGCAATCTGGTCTTTGGTGACGACTAGAAATTTCGAACAGGCCGTAATTAAAGCAGTCAATCTAGGTCACGATACGGATACAATTGGTGCTTTAACGGGGGGACTTGCTGGACTTTATTATGGTATGCAAGGCATCCCAAAAAGATGGCTGGATAAGCTAAAGAGACTACCGGAACTTGAAACTATTGCCGAAGGTTTTAGTAAGGCCGAAGTCATTATTGTACCTTAGATTATTCACCCCCGAACATGGGGGTGTTTTTTATTGTTTTATTGATTAAACAACCAAAAAACCACCTAGACGGTGGATTTTTTTGAACATATAAGCTCTCAACTTTATGTAAGCTGACTCGCAGTTAGCTTGGTTCAACTTGAACTGGTTTAAGTATAAGGTTTTTATATAGAATAGTCAAGATGATTTTTTTTAATAATTGGCTAAGTTTTTTAATAAAAAAATAGCCCCGAAGGGCTATTCTTTATTAATTAGATGTCGAGATCATCAAGGTCAGCGAGTTCGGCGCGGGTATTTTTGGTAAGAGTAGAATCTTCAGACTCTTCTTCATAATCTTCAACGGTACGAGCGGCAACTGGTTCACCGGTGGTCTCGAAGCTTCCGTTTTCATCGGTATTAACGATTTTGAGGTTGTAACGAGCGTCATTTTTGGTGCCTAGAGCACGTAGCAAAGCGCGGATAGACTGAGCAGTTGCACCACGGCGACCGATCACGCGACCGACATCTTCAGGGTCGACACTGAGAGAAAGGAGAACACCTTTTTCGTCAATGGCGCGTTCAATGTTTACTTTGTCAGGATTATTTACGAGAGTTTTTACGATATATTCTACGAATTGTTGGTCAATGGTTGACATAGGTTCTCCAAGTTAATTTTTGTTATTAGAATTATATCATAATGGTTGCGGTTTGATAAATAAAAATAAGGTACTTATAGTACCTTATTTTTTCTTTACTCTGCAGCTTCGGTTTCTTCTTTTGGTTGATTTTTACGAAGCTTATCTGCGTGTTTTGGTTTCCTGGTCTTTAGATTAGCCTCCTTGTACCATGATGGAAGAGCGATACCTTCTTTTTTGAAGATGAAGGCGACGCGTGAAGATGGTTGAGCACCATTCTTTAGATAGAATTCAATTTTTTCTTTGTCTAAAGTAGTCTTTTTAGTTTCTGGGTTGTAATTGCCGACCTCAGCCACAACGCGTCCAGAAAGTGGATGACGCTGGGATTCTTGGACGACTAGTCGAAAGGTTGGGTAATGAGTTCGACCATTACGTTGCATACGAATCGCAAGCATGTTTGCTCCTTAATTAATTTAATATTATTATTTTAAACTATTTTAAAGTTTTTTTCAAGGATCAGATGAATTTAAAAAGCCTCCAAGATGGAGGCCTATATCTATGATACTTTCATCGCCCTTATCAGGTGCTGAAAGTTATTTTCAAGGGAGTAGAGTGTCTTCGCTCTAATTATGAATGGCAGCACCTTATCGGCTGCAATAATACTTTTGATAGAACTCTCCACTCCCCCTGTTAATCCTAAGTAAATTTCTTTTGACAGTTCTTTGACTTTATCATCGGTAAAGAAACTGTCTACATATTCACGGTCAATGGAAGATATTTTATCTTCCTTGATATTAGCGAAATCGATTAGGATATTCTTGACGATATCCTTTGTGTTTTTTCTCCTCAATCTTGACCCATAGGTAGTCTTGCTGTAAATGGTGCAGAAATTTTGAACTATCAGACCATCGTCCTGCCCCATGATTAATTGACGCTTCCCCGTGCGGGGGTCGATTTTATCAAAATATTGCTCAATGCCAATTTGTCTTGACAGGTTGAGTAGTTCTTTCAATATCTTCTGGCTGTTTTCTGATTTTATAAAAACAGCATTCTTTAGCTCCTCCTCACTGCCGTTATAGTATTTTTCCAGTAAACGCTGGTAATCACTATGTGGGCGGGAGGTATTCTCTTTTTCTAAATTCATCTGGAGATATTTTGTTCTAGCAAAATCCCCCAGCTCATAAAGCCATTTTGCCATCAGTACATAATATTTGATGACATTTTCTATTTGGCCAATATTTAATTTCTTTGCCTCCATTTTTTTCTCCCCTTTCTTAAAGTGCAAAGTCGGTGACTTTAGAGGATATTTTAACATAATTTCAAGATATTTCAAAACATAAGGGGAATCCTCTTCCTGATTAAAACGGATTAAAAAACAACTGATCCTTTCGGATCAGCTGCTTTACTTGATCAAAGATAATTTACCAGTGACGAGGCTTTGATCGGTTGACTGTTTTTTATAGTATTTAATTCCCTCAGCTGCGGCGGCGGATTGAGCTTCCTGCTTGCTGTGGCCGACCCCAGTACCTCGACTATGGCCGGCAACTACGACATTAATGGTGAAGATGCGGTCATGATCAGGGCCCTCTTCTTTAATGACATGATATTGAGGAGTGCTGCCTTCAAATTTTTGAGCTAATTCTTGCAAATAACTCTTAGCGTCGCGCCAGGATTCAGAAAGAATAACATCGTCCATTTTACAGATAATATGTTGATAGATAAAATCTTTGGCGGCATTAAAACCTTGGTCAAGGTAAATAGCGCCAGTAACGGCTTCAAAACAGTCGGCAATGATGGAGGCGTGAGTACGACTGCTGCCTAGTTTTTCGCCTTTAGAAAGACGAATTAGTGAAATATAGCCAATTTTCTCAGAGGCAGCACCGATTGATTCAGTGCGCACGAGAGCAGAGCGCCAGGCAGTCATAATTCCTTCTGGCTCATGAAAATTCTGATATAGAAAATCCGAAACGACAAGTTCTAGAATTGCATCGCCAAGAAACTCTAGACGCTCATTATGTTCGACGATGGATTTTTTATGTTCATTAACAAAGCTACGATGAGTAAGAGCGGTGATAAAAAGTGTAATATCGTTAAATTTGATGCCCATTTTCTCTTCAGCAAACTTAGTATACTGATCGATAATGTCTGGCGTATAGGTCTCCTCTGGGCGATCATCGACGGGCTTCTTTCTAACCGAGGCTTCACTGATGTGTTTTTTGATGGTTTCTAGATCAATGTTATATTTTTTTAGATAATTATCCATGTTTTCCTTTCTGGAACTCACTTCGGTACTAGAGAAGGGTCTAGTACCTGATGAAATCCCGAATATTAATTATTGCAAGTCTCCAGCGCGAATACGTTTTTTAGCAATTAGCATGAGCTTTTCAATATCATCATACTCAATTGCGTTTAGAGCATCGCGGAAGCTAAACCATTTAATTCCATTCATCCACTTTTCTTTAGTTGGACGTTCTTTTCCGTCAAGAGCGCGAACTAGATAGATCTGGGTAGTCATAAGGACAAGCTTATCTACGCGGCGATATTTAAAGTGTATTTTACCGAGCCAGGACAAAACTTTAATATGGTTTAGGCCTGCTTCTTCTCCAATTTCGCGAATAGCGGTCTGTTTTGCAGTTTCACCCGCTTCAATATGGCCCTTGGGGATAGTCCAACGGTTCTTGGAATCTTGAATTAATAAGATCTCAATGTCGTTTTTCTTTTCGTTAAAACGAAAGACTATACCACCTGAGGTCGGCTCTCTGACAATTTCCTTGATTGCTGGCTTCTTCTTGAAGGTTTTTTGATCAAGAGTTTGACTGCGCTCAGTTTTTAACGGACGAATACGTGAACGTGACCTAGTATTAGTACTACGGTTTGAGAAATCTTTTGGTTTATTTGATTTATTGTTCGGAAGCGTTAGTTTGGGACTCAACTTGCGATTTTGATCCTTCATGTTCTCCCTCTTCATTGTTCAATCCAAGTTGCTTGAAGGCTGTGCCTAAGACACCATTAATAAACTTAGATGAATTATCAGAACCAAAAGCTTTTGCTAGTTCAACAGCTTCGTTGATAACTACTTTTGGTGGAACAACTCTTATTTCAAGTTCATAAAGACCGATGCGTAAAATATTACGATCGATAGCTGCGATGGTGTCTAGTGGCCATTCAGGGGCCAAGGGTTGTAATTCACGATCAAGTTTGGCTTGATTTTTTATCACGCCATTAGCTAGACTGAAGACAAATTCAGTGTCCCCGAGTGCCTTGGAATATGGTTCAATATTTTTAGCGATGATAGACTGGATTTCGGCTGTAGCATCGCCCGCCTTTGCTCTAAACTCGTATTCATACAAGCTTTGTAATGCAATGATTCTACCGAGGTGCCGATTACTTGCCATTATTTTTCGCTTTTCTTTGTGTTATTTGAAACTTTAGCAGTTCTTGGGGTTTTGACCTTTAGGTTTGGGGTCTTCTTGGCTGTCTCAAAAGCCTTAACTGGTGATTTCTTATTAACAGCACGAGCTAATACAAGACGTAGGTGACTTCGGCGAAGACCGGTCTTTCTTGGGCTGCTTTGCTTTTTAGGTTCAGGCATTAAATGCTCCTTATTAGTATATTGACAATAATTTAGGTTATTATATACAAAAAGTCATGATTTTTCAAGTGGAGTTTTGAAAATTTTGAGGGGTTAAGCCACGATATTAATTAGCTTTGCGCCCTTTGGCATAATTATCTTTTTTGGTTCACCATTTAAGTATTTTTGAACGTTTTCTTGCGACATCGCAAGTTCTTTAATTTTTTCTTGATCTTTTAGATCATCGGAATTAATTTCTAATTTAGCGCGAACCTTGCCATTAACCTGTACAATAAGCTGCACGGTATCTGAAACGAGATAAGTTTCGTTGTATTCAGGCCATTTATCATCAGCTTCTTCTTTTTCTAGAATTTCAGATGCTAGGTGAGGGGCAAAAGGCTTAAGTAGCTTAGCTAGAATAATTACATCTTCGGTCGAAGCGCCAGTCTTGTAAAGCTCATTAACGTATTCCATTAAGGCAGCTACTGCAGTGTTAAAATTGGTATTTGCGATATCTTCTGTAACTTTTTTGATTGTCTTGTGTCGAATAAGTTGAGTAGGGGTGCCAGATAGGAGGCGGTCATTTTGTTGATTAATGGCTAGATTAAAACAACGATTGAGGAAGCGGTAGACTCCACCAATTGCCGTTGTGCTCCAGGCCGCATCTTCGTTATATGGGCCAATGAAGAGTTCGTAGGTCCTCAAGGTATCTGCGCCGTAGCCAGAGTCGATTACATCGAGAGGATCAATAACGTTTCCTTTTGATTTTGACATCTTTTTACCATCTGGTGCATTAATATAACCGTTATAAAGAAGCTTTTTGACTGGCTCTCTGAATGGTAGGTAGCCCTGGTCGGCAAAGAATTTACACCAGAAACGGATATAGAGTAGATGCGCAACAGCGTGGTCGGCGCCACAATAAACATCGAGAGGCTCCCAGTATTTAACAGCACCTTGATCCCAAGCCGAAGAAGTGGAGTGCGGTGATGCGTAGCGCCAAAGATACCAGGAGGAACAGGCATAACCATCTAGTGTATCGGTCTCTCGAATCATCTCCTCGCCATCAATAGTGACTTTTAGCCAATCTTTGGCTTTGGCTAATGCAGAACGGCCAGTTTTATCTGGACGGTAATCTGATACTTCAGGTAAGACTACTGGTAATTGATCCTCAGGAATAGCATGTGGTTGACCATCTTTATCGTAGGCGATGGGAATTGGACAACCCCAGTATCGTTGACGGGAAATAAGCCAATCGCGCATACGATAGGTGACTTTTGTGTTGGCGACAGCTTCTCCAAGGTCTGATAGAATTTGACTTTCAGCCTCTTTAGAGGTTAAATTATCATATTTTCCTGAATTTACTAGAATACCTCTATCGTGGAAGCATTGCAGAGTATCACCATCCTGAGTTTTAGATTGATTATTTAACTCAGCTGGCTTAACCACTGTTTTTATTTCCAACTGATATTTTGAGGCAAAGGCAAAATCACGTTCATCGTGACCAGGCACTGCCATGACAGCCCCATCACCATAATTAATAAGAACATAATCTGAAATCCAAATTGGGATTTCTTCTTTAGTGACTGGATTAATAGCGAAGCTACCAGTAAAGACTCCGGTTTTCTCTTTGTTTTCTTGACGTTCAATTTCCGATTTTTTAATAGCGGCAGCACAGTAGTTTTTTACTTCTTCTTCCGTATCTTTGGTAATTAAATCAGGAATTTTCGGATGTTCAGGTGCTAGTACCAAAAATGTTGCGCCACAAATAGTGTCAAGGCGAGTGGTAAAGATATCAATAGTATCTTCTTGGTCTTTGATTTTAAATTTTACGTTGGCACCTTCTGATCGGCCAATCCAGTTTTTCTGCATAGTTTTGATTTTTTCGGGCCAATCAAGTTGATCAATTTCATCTAAAAGCTCGTCAGCATAAGCGGTAATCTTAAAGAACCACTGTTTCATTTTTTTCTTTTCGACTTCAGTACCACAGCGCCAACAGTGACCATTTTCTACCTGTTCGTTAGCTAAGACAGTTTGATCGTTAGGGCACCACCATTGATAGCTCTCTTTTTGATAGGCGAGACCTTTTTTAAATAGTTGCAAGAAACACCACTGGGTCCATCGATAGTATTCAGGATCTGAGGTGTTAATTTCACGATTCCAATCGATATAGAAGCCTAGGCGCTTGGCTTGTTTTCTGAAGTTATTGATATTGGTTTTGGTGGCTTCAGCTGGAGAAATACCAGTTTTGATTGCGTAGTTCTCTGCGGGGAGTCCAAAGGTATCATAACCAAAAGGTCGAAGAACATTTTTACCGTTCTGAGCATAAAATCTCGCTAGAACATCGACAATGGAGAAGTTACGAACATGGCCGACATGGAGTCCAGCACCAGATGGATAGGGGAACATTTCTGCAAGGTACATTTTTTCTGCACCATTTTCTTCAGCACGAAAAGCTTGCTCGGTTTCCCAAATTTTTTGCCATTTTTCTTCTATTTTTGTTGGATTATATCTTTCCATAATAACTCCCTAATCTTATTTATTATACCAGAGTTTAGGACCGATTTAAATTGATGCCATATCTAAGATAGAAGAGAGTGATAGCTGAGGCGATTGAAACGTTAAAAGACTCTTTGTTGCCGGTCATGGGAATCTCCAAAAATAAATCAATAAATTGATGAAGCTTAGGCGAGATTCCTTCCACTTCTTCGCCAAGAATTAGAGCAACCTTAGAGCCTAGTATATTTGGAAGAGAATGTTCGGTGATTTGATGTAGGCGAGTATCTTCCAGATTATTCTCTAAACCCACAATTTGATAACCCTGAGCCTTTAGAACGCAAATTGATTCAATTATATCTTGAGAATATGAAGATAGTAGGGTTTTTTCGGCGCCAAGCGCGGTTTTATGAATTTGATTCGTTACTTTTTCTGCAAGATGTGGTAGGAGAGTTGAATGGGGGATTGGGGCTGGAGTAAAACCAGAGTAAATAATTTGATCTACAGAAAAACCGTCGGCAGTTCGAAGGATAGAACCAACATTGTAGGTTGAACGGATGTTATGTAGAATTAAGACGATTTCCATATCTCTATTTTATCATGTCTATTCAGGGGTTATTTTGTTATAATAAGCTTATGGATAAAATTACAGAAGAATGGCTAAATGAATTATCAGCCAATAAAATTTCAGGGCCAGACGTTGACCGTTCTTTAGCTTATGCTAAGGATCTGCTAAAAGGCCTATCAACGATTCGTCGATTCTCGCAAGGTGTAACAATTTTTGGTTCGGCTAGGACGCCAGAGACGGACAAGTATTATATTAAGGCTCGCGAATTAGGACGTTTACTAGCGGAAAATGGCCACCCAGTAATTACCGGTGGTGGTCCTGGCATTATGGAAGCGGCTAACCGTGGCGCATATGAATATGGGGGACGCAGTGTGGGGCTGAACATTAAGTTGCCTTTTGAACAGCACGAGAATCCTTATCTTACCGACTCAATGGAGTTTAATTACTTTTTTGCTCGTAAGGTGATGCTAGTGATGTCTAGTAAGGCTTATGCTTTTTTCCCTGGCGGGCTAGGTACGCTTGATGAGATGTCTGAGGTCTTAATTTTAATTCAAACAGGAAAAATGCCCAAGATGCCATGCTTCTTAATTGGTAAGTCATATTGGCGCCCACTAGTGAAGTTCTTCAAGACTACCATGCTAAAAAACAAGATGATTAAGGAGAAGGATCTTGATCTTTTTGTAATGACAGATGATATTACAGAGGTAGTGTTAGCAGCAAACAAAATTGGTCACATCAATATTAACGATAATATTTATAATCGCGTTAAATCAGTATAAAGATTTATAAAAAATATGAGGCTTCCACCTCATATTTTTTTATAAATAAAGTCGCTGAATTGGCATTGGGTGATATTTTTCATTAGCTGAGAGTATACCTTTAGTAGAGCCGATTTCTGAAATAACTGAGGTAGCATTAGCGGCAGCTGCAATGAGGCTGTGTTTAAAATCTAAACCATCGAGAAGGCCGGCGAGAAAACCTGAACCAAAGGCATCACCTGCACCAGTAGGATCGATAGGAGCTTTTTGTTCATATTCAGCCAGACGATAGATTTCTTCTCCAGATTTGGCAATACTACCACTAGCGCCCGCGGTGATGATTACTGTCTTAGTATATGCGGAAAGCTTAGTGATGAGTTCTTCAAGAATTTCCCCGCCAACTAGCATCTTGGCTTCTTGTTGATTAACAAGTAGAACATCAATATCAGACAAAAGCCCTAAGACTTTTTTCTTTTGTTTTAATTCTAATTCGCCGGGGTTCCAGAGAATTTTAATTTGTTTTGCTTTGGCCTGTTCAATAAATTCTAGGGCCTTATCTAGATCACCATTTAGGGTTGTGAGATATAGCCAATCGGGATTAGCTAAATTAAGATCGTTGGACTCTAAATTATTTGAGGTTTTTGCTGCGCCTAGACAGTTCATTGTGGTCCTGGTGGCGGTTTTTGAATCCAGTAGAACAACAGAAGTACCAGTCTGAAGCGGAAGCTGATTTAGATAACTCGTATCAACACTTTCATCGATTAGAAAATCCTTAATAGCTTCTGCTGAGCGATCCTGGCCGAGATTACTAATTACGATTGACTGATGGCCATGACGCGCAAATGTTACAGCCACGTTAACACCACTACCACCTAACTGATAATAGATCTGGTCGATGTCGACTTTTTCGCCGATAGAGACTTTTTGTTTATTGATAATAAAGTCATCATGATCTACTAATATAATTTGTTGCATTGCCGCACCAATAGTAAGGACACGAAAGATTGGCTGTTCTTTGTAGTGGACTTTACGATAAAATTTTGAAGCTACCATTACATGATTCCCCGTTTTTTTGATTCCTCAACAAGCTGATTATAGGCCGCTTTTTTGTCTTGTGCTTTGGAAATAGCGGAGCCAACATTAATCACATTTAGGTCAGCGTGTGCAAGAGCGCGAACATTGGTTAGATTTGCGCCGCCATCCCAGCCAATTTCGACCACAGGATTAATCTCACGAATGAGTTTAATTTTTTCCATTTGTAACAGGTCTGCTTGGCCGCCTTGTTTACCGAGGGAGCCAGCAAAAATAAGAACATGATCCACAGCTTCAATGTAGGCCTTCACTAGACCAGGATAAGTGCCTGGTAGAAGTGCTAAGCCTGTTTTAATACCAGCTTTTTTAAATTCACTAAAGAATGGGGATAAATCCTCGCTAGCCTCTGCATGTAAGATACAGAGTGAGGGCTTGAGTCGGAGAAGATGGGCGAGATGATCGCTTGGTCTTGCCGACATCAAATGTAGATCAAAAGAAACTCCTTGAGGTAGACCAGCAATTGTGGATTCTGGGAGGCTTTTGTCGGCCGTGAAGGTGCCATCCATTAGATCAATCTGAATTCTTTTGGCAAACTGCGGATAGGCCTGCAACTGCTCCGCAAAAACCTGCGGATCATTAGTTAGAATTGTCGGTACTATATATACATCCTCACCCATAGTTTTCCTTTATTAATAAATTGATTCCTCATCAAGTCGTTGGTTGCGCCTAATATATCTTTCTTCGGGCAGAAAATTACCGCGAAGGAACATATCGATGGCCTGATCAATATTTGCATCATCCATAAAATCAGAAGAAAGACAGAGGACATTAGCATCATTATGAAGTCGACCAAGACGAACTAGCTCTGGAGTGTAGCCGCAGATGGCACGTATTCCCTTAAAACGATTGGCCTGGATGGCAATACCGTGGGCTGAGCCACAGATCAAGATGCCGCGAGAATTAGCAGTTTCCCTGACGGCGCGTGAGACTGCGATGGCATAATCGTTAAAGTCATCGTCTGGACGAATCGTTTCTGGACCGAGATCAACGATTTCATAGCTATCTTTCCACTCGGAGTTTGCTAAAGTGGCTAGAATATGTTGTTTGGCGACGAAGCCACGGTGGTCTGAGCCAATAAAAATTCTTGGCATATTAGTTTTTCCCAAAATCAGCGGCTAGTTCTACGAGACGGTTTGAATAACCCCATTCATTATCATACCAAGCAACCACTTTTACTAAGTTCTTATCAACTACATTAATAAGCGGAAGATCGACAATACTGGAGTGAGAATTGCCACGATAGTCGATTGAAACAAGAGGCTCCTCAGAGACACCAAGGATACCTTCATAGAATGGTTCTTTAGCAGCATTTTTAAAGACTTCCTGAAGTTCTTCAATAGTAGTGTCTTTTTTTAGGACCGCAGTAATATCGGCAAGAGAGACAACTGGGGTCGGAACACGAATTGAAAGGCCGTCAAATTTACCTTTGAGGGCGGGGATGGTGAGAGCTGCGGCCTTGGAAGCACCGGTTGAAGTAGGGACGATATTTTCAGCTGCAGCGCGGGCCTCACGAAGATCCTTGGCAGGGGCATCCAAGATACGTTGAGAAGCAGTATAGGAATGAACAGTGGTCATAAGAGCTTTTTCGATACCAAAGTTGTCTTCAAGTACCTTCATAACTGGAGCGATACAGTTGGTGGTACATGATGCATTGGATATAATCTTGTCATCTTCTGTTACAGTATCTTCATTAACACCAATGACGATGGTTTTGGCGCCTTCACCTTTGGCTGGTGCGGAAATAACTACCTTCTCGGCACCGGCTTCAAGATGAGCGGCGGCCTTAGCTGGATCTGTGAAAAAGCCAGTTGATTCAATAACCACATCAACGCGATGGTCCTTCCACGGAAGATTTTTTGGTTCTTTCTCGGCATAGACGCGGATTTTTTCACCGTCAACAATAAGATTCTCTTCGTCAAATTTAACATCGCGGTCATAAGTACCGTAACTTGAATCGTGTTTTAATAAATGAGCTAGCGTTTTAGTATCTGTCAAGTCATTGATGGCAACGATCTTGACGTCACGACGCTCAAAAGCAATCTTGAAGGCATTACGACCGATGCGACCGAAGCCGTTAATTGCAAGTTTTATCATTTTACCTCCTTGTTTTAGATTATTATAGCATATTGGTTTAGGCTTAAGGGGATTTAGTATGAGAATAATCTATGTTAAATAGAAACTTTACAATAAAAAAACACCACCGAAGTGGTGTTTTCTAGAAAGCTCTTGACTAGCCTCGAGCAAAGTGTGCGAAAGCACGGTTAGCTTCAGCCATGCGGTGAGTATCTTCCTTCTTCTTGAAGGCAGCACCAGTTGCATTATAAGCATCAACGATTTCTGCTTCAAGGCGACGTTCGTATGGCATACCCTTACGAGCACGTGCAGAGACAACGAGCCATGAGAAGGCAAAGTGCATCTGACGGTGGCCGGAAATTGGGAATGGAATTTGGTAGTTAGCACCACCAACACGGCGGGACTTAACTTCAAAATCTGGAGAAACATTGGAGATTGCTTTTTCAAGAACTTCAACTGGATTCTCAGAACCAAGTTTCTTTGCTGCACCTTCGATAGCAGAGTAAACTGCACGTTCAGCAACTTGTTTCTTACCATTAAGCATGGATTTGTTAATCAAACGCTGAACAAGAATAGACTGGTAGCGGCGGTCTGGATTAACTTTACGTTCAAGTGATTTAGTAGTTTTGCGTGGCATAATTACTTACCCTCCTTCTTGGCGCCATACTTTGAGCGACCCTGTTTGCGACCGTTAACACCCTGAAGATCGAGAGTACCACGGACGATGTGATAGCGGACACCTGGAAGATCAGGTACACGACCACCACGAACGAGAACAACGGCGTGCTCCTGTAGGTTGTGACCTTCACCACCGATGTAGGCCCAAACTTCTTGACCGTTTGTGAGACGAACACGAGCTACTTTACGAAGAGCTGAGTTTGGTTTCTTTGGGGTCTTGGTGGTAACTTTGATACAAACACCACGTTTTAATGGGGCTGGCTGGTCGTAGTAACGAGTCTTAAGAGTATTGACAATACTACCAAGAGCTGGTGACTTTGACTTTCTTGCAGCCACTTTACGTGGTTTCCTAATCAATTGATTGATTGTTGGCATTTTATCCTCTTATATTAAATCGATTTATGGTTTACCTTTTCGGTTTGAAGTCTCTCAACTTCGTAGCGTCCTCCTTTACAGCAATGGGATTCCGCTTGAAACTCTTGCAATATTATACTACTTGCCTAGAATTTCGTCAATTTATTATTCTGTTAGGATTTACCTAAACTGTGGATTAACAAACATATGAAAATTGGAGTTTTAAGTGTTTCTCTTAATAAGCATCGAGATTTGCGCCGTATTTTCGGAGGAGATCGATATTATTTTTAATATCTCTCTCTTTCAAATTCCTAGTTATGAGATTGACATCCGCACCGTGTTTGAGGAGCGTATCTAGACTATAGGCGAGATCGTCTGCATCTAGAGTCGAAGCCAATTCATTAATATCAATATCTGCGCCATATTTTGTGAGAGTGTCTAGATCATTGGCTATCTGGTTTGGCTTCAGATTGCTTAATATAGCAGCAACATCTGCTCCATGTTTGAGAAGAATGTTTAGATGGTAGGCGATATCGTCTGAGTTTAGGCTTGAAACTAATTCATTGATATCAATATCCGCACCGTGCTGGAGAAGAGAGTCTAGATTATAAGCGATATCGAAGGCTCGTAGTTCCGAAACTAATTCGTTAATATCAATATCTGCACCATACTTGAGGAGAGTATCTAAATCATAGGCAATATCGCTTGAGTTTATATTACTTACAATATTATTAACATCCGCACCGTGTTTGAGGAGAGTGTCTAGATTTTCTAAGATCATGTCTGCGTCTAGACTTGAAACTAATTCATTAATATCAATATTTGCGCCATATTTTATGAGAGTGTCTAGATCATTGGCTATCTGGTTTGGCTTCAGATTGCTTAATATAACATTAATATCTGCACCATTTCTGAGGAGAGTGCCTAGGCGATAGATGATAGTGTTGGGATGTAGACTTAAAACTAATTTATTGACATCAATATCTGCACCACGATTAAGTAAAGTGTCTAGATTATCGGCGATATTTTTGGAACTCATATTGTTCACAATATGATTTATATCGGCACCGTGTTTTAGGAAAGTGCCTAGATTTAATAGGATATCGTCTATGTCTAGGCTTGAAGCTAGTTCATTAACATCAATATCTGCGCCATTCCTGAGGAGAGTACCTAGGTTGTCGACGATATCGTCTGGGTATAGGCTTGAAACTAATTCATTAACATTAATATCTGCACCGTGCTCAAGGAGAGAGTCTAGGTTTTTAGCAATATCTTGAGATTCTAAACTCGAAACTAGCTTATTAACATCTACCCCTTTTTCTAAAGCGTATTCTAAATCATATTTTTCTTTTAATTCTGGGATTCTAGGATCTTCTTCATTATAGGTGTCTAAGGTCGCGATTGGACGATCTAGCTCATAGAGGAAACTAAGCTCTTCTTTGGTTAGGTCTTCACTTTCTTTCATTTTATTATCTAGCTTAATGAGAGTTTGCTTATCATCAAACTTTTGTAGGTACTTTTCGCCACCTGGCAGAGACAATGCTTTTTCTTTAACAATAGGAATAAGAGCATCTTCAACGGCTTGACCATCGTTTAGTCCTGATATTTCATCAACAATACCATTTGGGTCGAGGCGAATAGAGGCGGAACCATTGGAGGCGAAGACGCCAGGAGAGTTTGGGTCTTCTAATCTAAAGATGATGAATTTGGCTTCGGGATTTTCTACTTTAATATTGTCTTGATCATAGACTTCTGATTGATCATCATCTTCATAATCTTCATCTTCGTAGTCGTCGTAGTCACCATCTTCTCCGGGGTCACTATACTGTCCGTATACTAGATAATTGTGTGCAACATTTGGGTCCACGACACACCAACGGGTGCCTTCGGCGAGGCTAGCGATTTCTTCTTCGTCCCCTAGCTTATATTCAAACCAATCGCCATGGACATCTTCGGTACGTTCTGGAGTTTTGAGAATAACCTTGGTATCGACTAGTTCTTTAGCATAGAGTTTGGGGAAGTTGGCAGATTTAACAAGAGAAACCAACTTCTCGTCATCTGAATGCTGTGCTAGCCAATTCTCTTTATCTACGCCATAGAAATCATTAATTTGACGATAAACTTTGGCAAGGATCTCGGCGTTTAGTTTTGGGAAACTGAGGGCTGTAGTATTGTCGCGTCTATTGTAATCTGCATCATCAAGATTAAGGGCATTACTCATCTTAGAGATGCCATCGAAGGCATAGACCTTGAACCAGAGAGGGTAAGGGCAGTTTTTGTCTCCTAGATAGTTAGCCCAAGAAGTGATAGATTGACGTTGTTTATCGATGAGGTCTTCGGCGAGGATTTTCTTTTCATATTCACTTAATTTCCTACCTTGGCCGTTATCTCTTAAGATTTGTTCTTGCTGTTTCCAATAGGCGTCTGGGATATCCTCATAGTCCATGACGAGATTTTCGGCAGAGGCTGCCCAGAGTTTTTGCTCTATGGCATCTCCATGTTTCTCGATCATATTATCGAGGCGGGAGAGATAGGCGAAATTTCTACGTTCGTTGTTTTTGCCGGGGAGTTTTTCTTTGTTATTGCGGGCTTTGTTAAAAGAGGATTCGACGATGTCTTTATGCTTAGATTCGAAGTTAACCAGAGAGAGGACTTTGGAGCCGATTTCGTTTTGAAGGCGAGAACTAGCCTTCTTTTCTATTTGTTGATTTACGTTTTCTGCAGTATTATCATTATCGCTGAACTGGCTCGAGTTGTTTGCGAAGTGATTTTGATTATGCTCCGGCATACTCTTCCTATTACCCAAATATTAGATCTTTATTGTCTATATTTTAACATATACATTTTAAAAATGGCCGAACTTGGCGGTGTCTTCGAAGTGCTTATCTAGAAGCCCAAGATCTTTAATCATTTGTTTTGGCGTACATTCGGCATACAAGGATTTTTCTGGCTCAAGACTTTTGCCATCACCTAGAATATAGATAGCTAAGGGCTCGGCAATACCGATGGCATATGAGAGCTGGACCTCACAGCGAGATAACTGATGTGCTTTGAGATAGCGAATGGCAATTTCGCGAGCTTTATAAGCACCCGAACGATCTACCTTGGATGGGTCTTTACCAGAAAAAGCACCGCCGCCGACCGGGGCAAATGATTGATAGCTATCAACCACAATTTTACGACCAGTGAGGCCGGCGTCACCTTGAAAACCACCAATTAGAAACTTACCTGTCGGATTGACCCAGAATTTTTCAATCTTCAAACCGAATTGAGCAGCTAATTCTTTTGCTTTGTCGATCAAGATTTGATCAGTTTCAGTGCGATTTTCTTCGGTGTTTTGGTAGCTAATGGTCCAGTCTTTGATCTTCTTAAGGCGCATCTTACGATCATAAATACCAGTAATTTGAGTCTTGCCATCAGGTAAAAATCTCTGGTCTTTTTGACGTAGCTCATCATAGAATCTAGAAAACTCCTGCAGTAAATGCATGGCGACTGGCTTATATTCTGGTGTGTCGTTACAGGCGAAGCCGAACATCATGCCTTGATCACCCGCTCCACCAACTTCGTCATTGGTGCCGAGTGCAATATCATGACTCTGCTTGCCTAGATTATTGATAATTTCAATATCCTTTGGATCCCCTGATTCGACGACATTGATTGCACGATTATTTTGATCAATATAGCCAACATCTTTTAACACACGCATAACAATTTCTTCGACGTTAACCTCAGAGTTTGAGGTTACTTCTCCGGTAATAAAGATTTTACCTTTACCGCCCATAACTTCAATACCACAACGCGAATGCTTATCTCCTTGCAAGAAGGCGTCAAGTAGGGCGTCGCTAATTTGATCGCAGACCTTATCAGGATGACCACGAAAAACAGTTTCATTAGTATATAATTTCATACAATGCTTTCTTGTGGTCCCTAATTTTTACTCTTTAATAATAGCACAAAAAGCTCAAGGTTAGAATACTTATATTAAGTGGGTCACCTTGAGCTTTATTAGATTGATAATGGCTTTGACTACTCTAAAAGTCTTACTGTAGCTTCTTGCGAAGAATCTCTTGCGCCATACTTGGGTTAGCTTTACCGCGAGAGGCTTTCATAACCTGTCCGACTAGAAAACCGAGCACTTTTTCAGAGCCAGCCTTAAAGTCAGCCACAGCCTGTGCGTTGTTAGGATCGGCGAGATCTTCATCAACAATTTTTTCAACGGCACCGAGATCATTTTCTTGAATAAGATTGAGTTCTTTGGCAATAACCCTAGCTTCTTTGAAGCGCATCTCTGGCGTAAAGAAGCGTAGGAAGACTTCCTTAACGCTGGTGCTTGAGAGTTCATTTTTAGCAATCATAGAGCTTAGATCCATTAACTGCTTAACGCTTGGCATTGGATCGTTCAAGAGGCTACTATTCTCTTCAGCTAAGAGTACAGAAGTAAAGAGGTTGGAGATTTTTAGGATGGCAGCTTTACTGGTTTCTTTATCGATACCATGGATATCATATTCAGTCTTAAGGTCAGCTAAACGATCAACTAGTTGTTTATAATCAAGGAGAATTTCCAAGATATCTTGAGAAATAATCATGCCAAGAGTATTACGATAATCAGCTGGAAGAAGCGGCATAGCTTCACGTTCCTTTTTTACCTGTTCCTCTGTCAATCTGATTGGTGGAAGATCTGGCTCTGGCATATAGCGGTAATCTTGAGCCTCTTCCTTAGAGCGCTGAGAAGTGGTTTTACCAGTGGCGTCGTTCCAGCCACGAGTTTCCTGAGTAATGACTTCCCCAGCGTCAAGCATTTTGCTTTGTCGCTCATATTCATATTCAATAGCACGCTCAACCGAGCGGAAGGAGTTCAAGTTTTTGATTTCAGCACGTTTGCCAAGAGTCTTACTTCCCTTCTCGGCTAGAGAAATATTGACGTCAAAACGCATATTACCGTTATAGAGGTCGCCAAAACAAACTCCCGAAAAAGTCATCAGGCGCCAGAGCTCTTTACAGTAGTCATGAGCGTCATGGGCAGTATGAATATCTGGCATGGAGACGATCTCAATGAGCGGAGTATCGGCACGATTAAGGTCTACGAGCGAATAATTATCAAAATGATTTAGCTTACCAGCATCACCTTCAAGATGAGCATGCTCAATGCGGATCTGCTTACCGTTTGGAAGCTCAACATAACCGGCACCGATGATTGGCTGATACATCTGAGTAATCTGATAGCCCTTTGGAGAATCTGGGTAGAAATAATGTTTGCGATCAAAACGTGAAAGAAGATTAATTTCGGAATTAAGCGCAAGCCCGGCCCGTACTGCCATATTAACAGCTTCACGATTTAAACGTGGCAACATACCTGGTAAGGCATATTCTACAGGTGAAACACAAGAGTTTGGCTCTTTGCCCCTAGCATCATTGTCAACTTCAGAGAAGAGTTTGGTTTTGGTAGCGAGTTGTACATGGCACTCGATACCGACGGTGATTTCATATTTTTGTTCAGTCATAGTTTCTCCAATTAAATTGCTCCTAGATCTTTTAAGGCCTGACGAAAACTCGCTAAGGCATGCTTAGCTTGATTATACTCTAAATTAAAATCTTGCTCATGGGCAATTTGATTACGTTGTTTATGAGCATACCAAACAGAGTTGAGCTGAGTAAAGCGTGTACTGGAAGCCTTTAGTCTTTCTCCCATAGTTTTTCCTGGTACCCCAAGCTCCATAAGTGCACGGTCGAGTAGTTTGTCCGCTTCAATGACAGCTGCGTTATAAGATAATTTATTGTCACGAGTTAGCGAGTTTTCAATTTTTAAGAACCTGGTTTGATAATCCTCGACATCAAAACGGTGACTGCGGCGGCCAGTGGAAGAAATGGCGATAAAGACAAAGACGCCGACAATTAAAATCGCGATTAGGAGGATTAAAGTTGAGTATGGCATTAATTTAACTCCCTAGCGAGGTATTTAGCAAAATCTAGAATACTTTTATCGCTTCTTCTTTGACCGATCAATTGCAGACCAATCGGCATCTTAGTATCCTGGCTTTCACCGGCAGGATAGGCGAGGCTTGGGAGTCCGGCAAGATTAATTGGTACACTCAT
>CALFGG010000053.1 GCA_937958235.1 uncultured Candidatus Saccharibacteria bacterium | reverse complement strand
AACGATGCAGTGGCGAACAGGTCGAAAAATTTGTAGCCGCAATGCTCTTGCTGCGCAATCCGCATGGCAACCTCATCACCCCCTCGCAAGGTGATCGTGGCATCGATATACAGATAAAGGCCGAGACAGGCGGTTACGATATATATCAGGTCAAGAAGTATGCTAGCGCCCTGAGCCCCTCTCAAAAGAAAGCCATAGAGCACTCTTGGAAAACATTTCTCGCCCAAACGGCCGGACGCATTCAAGTCAACTCTTGGAACCTCGCACTTCCGTACGATCCGACTCCCGAAAATCTGGACTGGTTCGAAAAACTCACAGGTGACTCCGGTATCACCACCCAATGGTATGGTCGCACTCAACTCGACACATTGGCAGCCGACTCTCCTCAGTTAGTTGACTACTATTTCGGCGATGGAAGGCAACGATCTGAACAACTGCTGCTCGATTTAATTTCCATACAAGATAACCCCGCTTCGCCATCTCAGGATATAGACTCCCCACTTCTCGAAACGCTTCGAAATAGTCTTCTCGCTAAAGCAACGAAGATAACTAACATGCTCGATGAAGTCGACCCATTCTATCGCTATGAATGCGAGATTCGGCGCGGCACCATCGAAGAACTCAGCCAGGAGTACCTTTCGCAGAGTCGACAGAATAAGCCTGAGTCCTTCGTTGCGTTTCGTCAGAAAAAAGACAACGACATCACGATGGTTCTGCACGTCATACCGAGGTGCGCGGAATCGTATCGACTAAAGCCAATCACATTCGGGATGTCCGTCCGCGCCGAGCCTGACACTGAGGTTCACGCTGCACTACAAGATTTTATTCAGTACGGCATCCCACCGCAAAACATCCAAGCTGAGATAAAGGATGTCCAATCGCCACCTGGTGGGCCACTGCCTGGCAAAGGCATAATTAGCCTCATCGATTACTCTGAGCAGGACAGGCTTCCACCGCTCGAGGTTAAATTCTCTCCTAATGAGAGTGATGGCGAAGCATTTGCCGTCGATGTGGAAGACA
>CALFGG010000052.1 GCA_937958235.1 uncultured Candidatus Saccharibacteria bacterium | reverse complement strand
TTTTTAGTGAATTTCAAAAGGCCTATCCTGAGATTGAAACTGAACTTGATTTAGTTGATCGAATTTTGGAGCGCTTTAACTGGATTAGTTATCAAGATAAGTTGAAAAAAGAAGCCAAGTAAAGGCTTCTTTTTTTACAAAAAAATAAGACCAGAGTTGGTCTTAAAATGGTGCTGGAGGTAGGACTCGAACCTACGAAGGTGTAACCCGAGAGATTTACAGTCTCTTGTCATTGCCGCTAGACTACTCCAGCAATGCTAGGCTGTCGTTCGCACTCCGTCCTAGCGCACTCAAGGTATTTGGCTCGCGCCAAGCATACTTTGAATAAATGTATTATAGCAATTTAGAGTGGGTTTTTCAAGTTTTTCATGACAGATTTATAAAAAACGCCGGATTAATCCGGCGTATATTGTGTACCTTAGAATTTTTTTATCGAACAACTTTTCTTTCCCAAGGATAGGGATAGTCTGTGACTTTGGATTGCCCAAAAAGTTTTTGAACACCCTGCATATAAAGCTGCGCATCATTGGGGTCAGACATGGTGCCATGTTTGCAGTTGATATACTGAATAATTGCCTGTGGATAGTAATTCTCTATTGCTTGATTGTCAAGAAATTGATCGAACCTACTCAAGAGAATTTTACGTGGCTGATTCTTTAGGCGCATACTTTCTGATGGCTTAAGATGTTTCATGTCATAGATTTGATCCGCAATTAGAGCGATCGAGTAATAATTATGGTCACTTGCAATAATTGGTATAAATGACAACCACCCGAGAGCATACTCTATAGCAAACAGAAATGGAGTACAGAAAGCGATAATCGTTCTATACTTCCGGTTGAGAAAGCTATTGTAGGTACAAGGATTGATGGCAATGACCTGATCAAATGTTTCTTCGATCGGTGCAACGATTTGATCGCCCAGCGAAATACTGACGGCAATATTTTCGACTTTCTTCCCTGTTGCAGTTATTTCTTTGGTGACCCTTGAAACCTTATCGAACAACTGGTCTGTGTAGGCCTCTGCATCGTAGCCAAAATTATCGTATTGCATATAGTACAGATGACAATTGGGCTTTAATAATTTGTCCAAAAAAACGAAGGACAGGATCGGTTCATTTAAAAAACCATGTGCCAAGAAATAATTTGTAATAGTATTATCTTCTTCGGCTGACTCGTTTTTTATAGACTTAAAGACGAACTGCTTGACATGAATGAATCGTTCATTGTCATTTTCTGAAAGTAGTCTATAGAACTTATAGATTGCTGCGGTAGCCACATTGAGGGATAATATGACTAAAACTAAGATTTTAATTGTCATTATAATGACCTCCTTCAGGTACTGTTAAGGTACAAAATATGAAGATATTATAATATGAAACCTGTATTTAGTCAAAAAAAGATACCTCGGATGAGGTATCCCTTTTTTAATTTGAGCTCTTTTTGTATTCTTGGTATTTATCGGTTTTTGTCGACTTTTGAAATTCAGTTTTTATGGTTTCGAGAATCTGTTTTTGTGTTTTGGCGTCTGACTCAGAGTAGCCCGAGAAGGTTTTATTGCCGATGATAAAGTAGGGGACACCTTTTGGCGTTTCGCCAAGAAATTTACCAAAGTTTTTCATCAGAGTGAGGTTGTCGGAATTTTTCCAGACTTCTAATGTGTATAAGTTGGCCATTTTTTCTACTTCGGAGCGATGCTGATTGAAGAATTCGGCCAGATGCTTGCAGTGTGGACAACCGTCTCCCCAAAAGATATAAATATTTACCTTATCTTCCGAGCTTTTAATGTCTGATTCGGTCATTTTAGCAAATTCGGCATTTGACCCTTGTGATGAGGTAGTATTTGTGTGACCATTTTTAGTACTAGTGGATTGGCTAAGTGTATTACTTACGTAAATCATCATACTTAGTAAAAGGAGAGTAACTACGGAGATTATTAGAATGATAGTGTGTTTGTTGGACTTATTTTGCATTGAAGTATTTACCTGTATTATATAATTTACCATTATACTCGATATAGACAGAATAATTGCCACGAAGCCCATCTTTATTGATGTATTTTGTAACCATGAGGCCATTTTGATTTTCGTCTTCAGAGAATACGTCTACGCAGAGAGCAGTGTAAGGATGCTTGCTGACGGGGACTTGATAAAGATTGGTGTAGAAATTGCGGTAAAGTCCAACACGTACGTTATCCTCTCGATGAAAACGTCCAGAAACCACGAGCCGATCTTCTTCATTTCTTAGTGTAATGTCGTGACGTTTTAGAAAGTCTTGGTCGACTTCAGTATTTGTGATGAAGCCCTGTTTTCTCTCTTCGGGGTCAGTGAAGTCGAGAGTGCCAAGTTGCTTAGCGCCTTGCATGGTATAGTTTACGCCAGCATATGGATCCATTTTTTCGACACGGTAATTATTGGTTGGAATATGTAGTTCAAAAATGACTTGATTGTTTAGTAGCTCCACGGTATTTGATAGAAGCTCGACGTGGCCGGTAGTGAGGCCGGCAGGCTGGTTTGAAGGTATGCCATCTGATTTGACAATGCCACCGGAAAGAACTAGGTAATGGTTTTGGCTAAGCAAGTCAAAATCTGATATGTATGGAGAATAGAAGTCGCTTCCCCGTTCTTTGCCATACTGCCAAATTTGTTCGACGGTCCTTTGCGCTGCATCTATCTTGTAGACTACGGCTCGCGAGTATGAATTGCTGGCTTTAATGTAGGACTCTGGGGTCTTGGATTTATTATTGCCATTATCAAAGAGCGTGAGATATCCGTCTGGAGTGATTTTTGCGGCGTGTTGACTCCATTGATATTCAAAATTCTGTCCAATCGGCTTGAGGAAATATTTCTGATAAAAGGAGGACCAATTTGTGGGATCGCCTAAAATCCAGTTAATGTCGGTGGTGGTATAGTTGATGCTGATTACAGCATCTTGATGTCGACCGGATAAAATTAATGAGTCAGAGTTTTTGTCATAGTAGACAGAGTTGTTGTGGAACCAGTCATATTCGGTCCAATTCTCGTTTTTGCCATCATCTTTTTTGAGAATCTTTTGAAGGTCAACTCTTTTGACGACTTGGCCAGTTTTACGATCAAGCTCTACGATATAATCTTCGACAGTATGGTTTTGGTTACTAAAGTTATTGGAAGCTACTATTAGATTGCCATTTTCTAGCTCAAAATAATCATGATGGTAACCGCCAGGTAGTGAATATTCGGCATAAATTTTGCCTAGTAAATCAATCTCATAGAGACCGGTCATATAGTATGGTGGATTAATTAAGCGTTCAGTACTAATAAGAAGATGTCCATTATTTAATTTCGTGTTTTCCCAAAGAGCGGTATTTTTAAGATACCACCTAAGGTCGCCATTAATATCATAGGCGGTCATATAATTATTTTTTGTAGCTGGGCTAAAGAAATAAAAATCTGAGCTTAATTTGGATTTGTCAGAGGTAACTAGAGTAGCTTTTGGGAGATTTTCGGGAAGGGGTTCAGTTTTAATTTCAAACTCTCGATCAATGGTTTCGACAATATTTTTTAGATTTGGTTGACTCTCTTTTTGGAGTTCCTGGTTTATTTCGTGGTTGACTGGAGTAAATTGATTTCCAACTTCAGTAATATGTTCCGATTCGTATTGCTCAAGTTTTTTGGCGGCGCTATGTTCATCGATTACATTGCCAGAACGAGCAATTGAGGCGTTGGTTTTTTGTTCTCCAGTTTTGACGGGGGTCTCATAAGTGATTCTAATTTTATTGGTGGTGTCAGGATACAGCCCATAGATTGGGAGGTAATGCTTCTTGGCCTTAACAAAGTTATGGGAGAGGGTGGTCTTTGAATCTTTTCCTTGGATAGTGACGGTTGGGGAGACCTCTTCTTCGGTTTCAAAGATGATCAAGGCGGTGAGAGGCGAGGTTTTGTAGGGGTTTAAAATGATATTAGGATTTTTTATGGTGTGGCCTGTGGAGGTGAAATCTTTTTCGTATTCTTTTTGTAAGGCTATTTGACCTGGACTAAGTCTGATGAGGTCGGTATTTTCGCCACGATTGCTGAGATAGGCGAGACAAAAAACTAGTGAGACGAAAACAACAAGAAAAACCATGAAGTGTGCGGTGAAATAGGTTGGTTTTTTGAATCTCTGTGTCAAACGAACGCGAATTTTGGATTTTTTTGCTTGTTTTTGTTGCTTTAGCTTAAGCGAAAGATCTGAAATAGTTTCAGTCCGCTCATTACGAGTACCTGTATTACTCATGACCACCTCCAGTTATTTATATAATTTTAGCATAAAAGATTAAAAAAATAAAAATAGAGTTCTTCGAACTCTTCTTTTTTTATTTCTCCTCATGGAGCCGTGTGTCGGCTCTGCCCCGACGACCTGCCGCTTACAAGGCGGCTGCTCTACTAACTGAGCTAACACGGCTTACGTGACTATTTTACCAGAAACAAAAAGTGTTCGCAAGCACAATCACTGATTGATGGTCTATATTCTTGAAGAATATTATAGCTTGAAATTTTTAGTAAAAGATAGGGTTTGATCTATTTATACTGGTTGATTTAGATTCGCAAAAAATCTATTGAATCATTCGGGGTCTTTTATTTGGTTGATTATTTACAGATGTTGTTGTGCTAAGCTTTTTATTTCGTAAAGTTGTATTGCTAATATTAGCTGTGGTGGCTACTTTATTCTTTAATTGTGTATGATTATTTTTTATGGGATTAGTTCTTGTAAGCGTATTAATTGCGGCTTTTCTTAAAGCTTTCATCGGCGTATGCGATTTTGGATAAATGATTTTTGGTTGTGGACGAGTTGCACGGACCTGAGCCGCTTCTTTTAATTTATGTTCACGTTTTT
>CALFGG010000051.1 GCA_937958235.1 uncultured Candidatus Saccharibacteria bacterium | reverse complement strand
ATTGTAGTACTTATAAACATCCGATATACTATAAAGTAAATGATGTGTATTATGTGGAATTTTAAGGAGTGTAATATGGGAACTGTATGGAGATTACAAACAAGAACAGATAGTAAAGATGGTAAAAAAGTATCTAAGTATTATAGAGATGAGGCTATTGCTGCTGTTGGTTGGAGTATAAATGATGATCAAATAAAAGCGTATAAGGCACTTGCTTTTGATAAAATTAAATCTGATAGAAACGACATTAAATCTAAAGAGACTTATTATAAGGTTCTTGAAGAATATAATTTATTTAATATAAAACCTGGCAAGAAGATAGTTGCTGTAGAGACTTTAGCACGGATAGAGAAAGGTGACTATATTTGGATGCGAGATAATGGTATATACTACTTAGGATATGTTGGAAATAATTCAAAGTATGAATATAATTTTAGTACTGAAGCACTAGAAAATGATTCATCTAATCAAATTACAGATATTAATTGGAAACCGATTGGTGATGAAAGCCAAGTTCCTGGTGCGGTAGCAACGGCTTTTATTCGTGGTCGAACTATACAACGTATAAACAAAGGGTATATGTTTGAGTATGCTGAATATGCATTTTGGGGTAAATCACTGGAGTTAGAAACTTCAAATGAAGATTTCTTACAACAATTATTTTATGATTGTTTATCACCAAATGATTGTGAGGATTTAGTATGCTTATATTTATATGATCGTAAAGGTTATGTGACAATCCCATCTACGAATAAAATTGCGACTGAGCTATATGAATGTGTGTTAGTTGACCCACTTAATGGCAAATTGGCATATCCACAAGTGAAAAAAGGGAATATAGAATTAAACTCTAATGATTATATAGAGCTGATTAAAGAGCATCCGAATAAAGAAGTATATTTATTTACATCTGAAGGGAAGGTTCAAGATAATACTCATATAGAGAATATATATAGTATTTCCCCGGATGAACTTTATAGTTGGGTGAAAGAAAAAATAGAGGGAAATAGTTGTTTAATCCCTGAGGGTATTGTAAAATGGTATAAACTGATACTTTCATAAAAAACAGTTAAAAATTAGGAGAGACTATGAGCCAAGTATTTAAACAAGATTTAACAGATGATTCTGTTCGTCCTGGCGGTTTGTTTTTCGTTGAGTTATTGATGCCAGGGCAGTGTGATATGCCTGACCGCGATACAATGGTAGAGGTGTTTACAAAGCATTTAGGACCTGTTGATTGCTTTAGTTATGGAGCGGAGTCTGCTGGTTTTGCACCTCAGAATTATAAGGTTCATTATGAAGATAATGATGCTGATATTCCACCGACATTGATGGTGACGAATTGTGAGAAAATCGACAAACCTGTAC
>CALFGG010000050.1 GCA_937958235.1 uncultured Candidatus Saccharibacteria bacterium | reverse complement strand
GTCGGCGCGAGATAAGAAACCTGATTTATTTGGAAAGGTGGGGAAGCCTCCTAAAGCCACCGGCAAAATCGATGGATGGATAGGTTATGGTTCTGAGCCTCAAGAAACTGGGAAGGAAAGCTATAACACGCTTCGTTCTAAAGCGCTCTGGAAAGGTGTAACTGATTCTGCCATTGATTGGGTAAAATCCCATAAAGATGACCAGGTTGAGTTGAATGGCCGGAAGAGATCATTGCGAGAATTTATCTGCCAAAAAGTCGTGTATGATCGCCAGCAAAATATACATGGCGATAGAAAAATTGAAGATCCAAATAAATTATGGCAGGACATGTTGTCTAACTTTAACCAGGCACTTGTTGATATTCGTAAAAATTCAATCGATGAGAAAACTCTACAGAAAACTTTGTCGGATACAAAAATCGGGTTAATTTGGAAAGTCCACAATTCAGACCTAGCTAACAGTATCACTCGCTTAATTCCTTATATGATGAACAGCGACAGGGATTTCGCTAAAAAAGTAAAAGCGAATGTCGTAGTTTCCTGCAAAGAACTCGGCATTGACGCGAATAAGTTTTGCTTTGATAATTGGACAGTGCAAGAGATGGCGCAATCCGCTAAGACAAAAGAAAGAAATAATGAACAGTAAGGCTTTAGCCCGAAAGCTCTACTTTAAACTCGAAATTGACAACGAAAATCGGCTCACTATCAGATATAGAGAGCCGTTCAACTTACTAACACGGAACCGTTTAAATGATTTTGGTGCCCGAGACAGGACTTGAACCTGCACCTAGGAACTAGACTAGCACCTGAAGCTAGCGCGTCTGCCAGTTTCGCCACTCGGGCCTGTACAGATTATAGCACACCGCATGGGTTGAGAGATATTTATCGCACTCTTTCACATCGTTTATTTCATAAGATGAAAGAATTATAAATAAAATAAAAATAGAGTAAAATTAGAATAGTATTATAAAAGAAAGAGGAAACATGGCTGTCGAAATTGAAGGTAGAATCCCAAATATTAATCCAGAGGAAGTAAAAGCTAAACTTCTTGCCATTGGCGCTAAACCACTTGGCTTCTATAATTTTCGGCGTTACGTTTTTGATCCAACTATAGGCGCTCCTCATCGTTGGTTGCGCCTACGTACTGATGGCAATAAAACCACTCTTACCTTCAAAGAACTCAGTAATGATTCATTTTCTGGCACTGAAGAGTGGGAGATTGAGGTCTCTGATTTTGAGACTACTTTAGAGATTTTAGAAAAAACCGGCATCAAACACCGTTCTTATCAAGAAAATACCCGTGATGAATATGAGTATCATGGCGCCAAGCTCTCCATCGATCACTGGCCAAAACTTGGATATTTACTAGAAATAGAGGTTGAAAAAGAAGAAGATATCTATAATATCACTAGTAAGCTTGGCTTTAACCCACAAGATATTATCTCAGCCAATCACGCGGAGCTATATCAAAATATCGGAATCGACGTCAATAACTGTGACGTTCTAAAATTTTAGTCACCTCAACAATCTGTTAAAACCGCTAGTACTATCCAGAATCCTCTACCCTAACCCTCTTATGCTATACTAAAATCATGAATAATCTACATTATGATGGACCAATTGTTTTAGCTGTACTTGATGGCGTCGGCCTCAGAAACGACGAATACGGAAATGCCGTCGTGCAGTCTCATTCTGAGTTCATTGATCAGCTTTTTGATAAATATCCTTGGGTCTCTCTCAAGGCTTCCGGTGAAGCTGTCGGTATCCTAAAAGGACAGATGGGCAACTCTGAAGTTGGACATAACGCTCTTGGTGCCGGTCAAATTATCAAGCAGGGTATTGCTAAAATCGAGGATGATTTTAATACTGGCGCTATTTGGCAAACCGAAGCCTGGCGCGGCGCTATCGGCAATGTCAAGCAAAATCACTCCACCCTACATTTTTCTGGCATCTTCTCTGATGGTGGTGTTCATAGTTCAATCTTTCAGCTTTTTAAGATACTGGAGCAGGCGCAAAAAGAAGGAATAACAAAAGTTCGCATCCATCTTATCTTAGATGGTCGTGACGTTCCACCTCAGTCTGCAGACCACTACATCCAGCTTCTCGAGGATAAAATAGCTGAACTAAAATCCATCTCAGACCTTCCTCTTGATTATCAAATCGCCTGTGGTGGCGGACGCATGCTCTTTTTGGCCGACCGTTATGAGGCTGATTGGAGTATTGTTAAAACTGGTTGGGATGCCATGGTCTATGGTAGGGCTGATCAGTATTTTACTTCTGCCATGCAAGCCATTAAAGAAAATCACTCAAAAGATCCAAATTTGCAGGACCAATATTTTCCAAGTTTTGTTATCACAGAAGCAAATTCAGATGGTCAACCTGATAAAAATCGTCCGGTTGGTTTAGTCAAAGACGGCGATAGTTTTATTTTCTATAGTTTTCGGGCAGACCGCGCCATTGAAACTGCCAAAGCCTTCACCGAGCAAGACTTCCATGGTTTTGACCGTGGCACCGAAAATAATCGCCCCCTCAATGTTTTCTTTGCTGGCATGACCGAATATGATTCCGACCTTCATCTTCCAGAGCATTGTCTAGTTACCCCAATCACTATTAAAAATCCGCTCAACCAACTTCTTGCTGCAAATCATATAAATCAGCTTGCCGTCGCCGAGACTGTTAAATTTGGACACATCACCTATTATTTTAATGGTAATAGCTACGATAAAGCACCAGGCGAAGATTTTCTCGAAATTAAATCCGATACCAGGCCATTCAACGAACGTCCATGGATGAAAGCAGCTGAAATTACTGACGAAGTTTTAGATAAAATGTCTGAAACCGATGAATCAGGTAAACCCAAATACCAATTCATCCGTATTAATTATGCGGGTGGTGATATGGTTGGCCACTTTGGTGAACTCGAGCCCACCATTGCTGCCATGGAGGCTATTGATATCCAGCTTGCTCGTCTAGCTAAGAAGGTTGACGAACTTGGTGGTATGATGATTATTACCGCTGACCACGGTAACGCCGAGGAAGTTTTTGATCCAATCACTCAAAAGCCAAAGACCTCGCATACTCTTAACCCTGTTCCATGCTGGTTCTATGACAATACCGAAAATCAAAAGAAATATCAGCCACAGCAGCTCGCGGATGCTGGATTATCTAATGTTGCACCAACCATTGCTAAGCTTTTTGGTATTTCTGACCTTCCAGAGTCCTGGCGCCAGCCTCTAATCTAGCTTCTGCTGGGTATAAAAGCTATAAAAATTCTAGCAAAATATTCATTATGTGATATAATCAGCAAAGAAAAAAGACAATTTTTTTGGTGGGAATAAAGGAGCTATTATGCAAAAGATTACGAAAGCAATCATTCCAGTAGCTGGATGGGGCACTCGCCGTCTTCCAATTACAAAAATTATTGAAAAATCAATGCTTCCTGTCGGTAACCGACCTCTTGTCGATTATTCGGTACAAGAGTTAATCAAGGCCGGTATCACCGATATCTATATGGTCATCAGTAATGTTGAGCCTTGTCAGGTTCAGGAATTCTACCGCGATAATCTAGCTTTAAATGACTATCTTGTCGAACGTGGCAAGGCTGATCGTCTAGCTCTTGCAAAGACTCTTCCAGATCACGTCAAAATTCACTACACCACTCAAGATCCAGCCGGTCGTTATGGCACTGCAGTTCCTATTGCCCTAGTTGTCGAGGAATATAATCTTGATGAGCCAGTCCTTGTCTTCATGGGTGACGATTTTGTCTGGAATCCAGACGGTGAATCTGCCGCCGAATCTCTTATTCATTCACTGCAAAGTGAAGATGAATCAGCTATTCTAGGTGTTGAAATTCCTCGCGAAAAAGTCGACAAATATGGTGTTCTCAGTGTCCAAGATGGCAAACTTGTTGATGTTGTTGAAAAACCAAGCATAGAGGAAGCTCCTTCGAATATGATTAATGTTAGTAAATACATTATGTCTCGCGATCTTCTACGTCGTGTTGTTAATTATGTCAAGTCTCATGACTTCGGTCCCCTCGATCAGGAATATTTAGTAACCGATCCAATCGACGAATATATCAAAGAAGGCGGTATTATGCGTGTCGCTCCCACCACTGGTGAGTATCTCGACGGCGGCTCTGTTGAAGGTTGGGTTCACGCCAATAATGTCGTCACTGGCTATCAAGCTAAGCAGAAATAAATTAAACCCCAACTTGCTATTATCGGCATCGAAAATATCACCACAAGAATATTTTACAAAGGAGAATTATGGCAAAACCACGCACATACCAAGAGGAAATTGGTCTAGTTGTTTCGAATATGCGTCGCGAAAAGGGCCTGACTCAGGCTCAACTCGCGAATATGATTGGCACCTCACAATCTGCTATCCACCGCATAGAAAAAGGTGATCAGAATACTTCGCTTGAAATGATCAAGAAGGTCTCCTCAGCCCTCGGCGGTCAGATCCTCTCTATTAATGACTCCTCATCTCAATCTTTTCGGGTTAATGGTGGTCGCACTTTAAGTGGCACCATCACCATTAATACTTCCAAAAATGCTGCCGTTGGTTTGCTTTGCGCCAGTCTATTAAACCGTGGTCGCACCGTACTTCATCATGTTGCTCGTATCGAAGAAGTCTTTCGTATTATCGAAGTTCTCGAGTCAATTGGCGTGAAATGTCGCTGGTTCAACCGTCGTCGCGATCTTGAAATTATTACACCACGCGAATTAAAAATGGATGAATTGGATCTTGATGCCGCTCGTAAAACCCGCTCCATCATCATGTTCCTAGGCCCCCTCCTTCATCGCTATCAAAACTTTAAACTACCTTATGCTGGTGGTTGTTCTCTAGGTACTCGCACTGTCGATCCGCATCTTAAAGCTCTTTCTGCTTTTGGTCTTGAAGTTGATGCCAAATGTAATGCTGGCTTTTATGAGGCAACTGTAAACCAGGCTGAACTTCAGAGCGAGACAAATAAACGTATTGTTCTGATTGAACGTGGTGACACCGTAACTGAAAACGTTCTCATGGCCGCCGCTCTCTATCCTGGCAAGACCACCATCATTGGTGCCTCTCCGAATTATATGGT
Organism: uncultured Candidatus Saccharibacteria bacterium; assembly: GCA_937958235.1. Lineage (GTDB taxonomy): Bacteria > Patescibacteriota > Saccharimonadia > Saccharimonadales > Saccharimonadaceae > Nanosyncoccus. Next base: position 45,792 of record CALFGG010000050.1, on the reverse strand, counting down.
GCAGGATGTCTGTTTCTTCCTACAAAAACTTGGGGTTAAAATTGAAGGAATCGGCTCAACTACTCTTGAAATTGAGGGTCTCGAAAAAATTGATGAGGATGTCGACTATTATCCTAGTGAGGATCCGATCGAAGCAATGTCTTTCATCGCTGCCGCCCTCGTTACTAAATCTGAAATCACTATCAGCCGTGCTCCTGTCGAATTTCTTGAAATCGAGCTTGAGGTACTTCATACCATGCACGCTCGGATTGATCGTTCAGAGGAATACCGCTCCTTTAATGGCGAAACCCGTCTCGTTGATTTAACGATTCATAAATCTGATCTCGTTGCACCAACAGATAAGATTCATCCAATGCCATTTCCAGGTCTCAATATTGATAACCTACCTTTCTTTAGTGTAATCGCTGCCACAGCTACCGGCCGCACGTTAATACATGACTGGGTCTTCGAGAATCGTGCTATCTATTCGACCTATCTTTCCAATCTTAACGCCAAAATTGAGTTACTTGACGCTCACCGCGTCTATGTCGAAGGCCCAACCAACTGGCGCGCTGCAGAGCTTGTCGCTCCTCCAGCTCTCCGACCTGCCGTCGTAGTGCTAATCGCCATGCTAGCCGCTCCTGGTGTCTCGATTTTACGTAATGTCTATTCCATCAATCGTGGCTATCAGAATTTTGCCAAGCGCCTTAATCATCTTGGCGCCGATATTCGTCCAGTCTCCGGCATTTAGCTTATGTTATAATCGACATATGTTACAGGTATTCAAACTCCAGAATATCGAGGAATTTATTTCTGAAATCAAAATCTCTAAACTTATCTTTAGCAGCTTTATTTTGATTGCAGCGATATTCGCGGGTGTTTGTTGCCAAATCAATCAGACCGAACAGAATGCTAATTATGTAAAAAAATATCTTGCCAGCAAGAAGGGCTACTATTCGAACCTAGTCACCAGTACTCGTCGTCAGGTGACGGAAAAATACTATGGCACTCAGGCAAAAACTGAGGAATTCTCTGAGCAATTTACTACTGATTTTTATAAAAAAATCAGCCAACTTCAAGATTCTGATCTTAAGGAGGGCATAGTTTTTATGCAGTTAAAATATCTCAATGATTATTTTACGGAAATTCTAGAGCAAAGTATTAACCAAGAAACCTATATTACGCACTTAAATCGTTTTCTTGATCTCAGGTTTTCTGGTCAAGATAATTTTAATAGCATTAAGACTCAGATTAGCAATAGTATGGCTGCTAAAATCGACCAGTTACTTTCAAAGGAGCGTCTCTCAGTTCATCCCCAAGTTCTTGCAAACTTTATCTCGCCCATGGTTGAGGTTTATTATCGCCAGCTAATTTCTATTAGTCATGCCAACACAAACCTCTACCAAAGCAACTCCGCTCTTCATTTCCTTGTCCTCAATCTTCCAATCATCGTCTTTCTAATTTTCTTGATTATCGGCTACTTCTTTTATTCGAGTGTTGGCGGTCGCCTACTTGCCTTTTGCTTTATCCTGATTTTCTTCTTCATTTCCTTTCTCTTGCAGGCCCCAGTCTCTAATCACAATATTGACTTAACTTATAGTGATATAATCAAAGTATGAATATTTTTACGGAGGGACTAAATCCTGCTCAAAAAGAAGCAGTAGAAACTTTAACTGGGCCACTTTTGATTTTGGCTGGCGCTGGTTCTGGTAAGACTAAAACCTTAACACATCGCATTGCTAACTTAATTTCTCATGGCATTCCAGGAGAGCGTATTCTAGCTGTCACTTTTACTAACAAAGCCGCCAGGGAAATGCGCGAGCGCTTATGGAGGCTACTTCAGCAATCTCGTTCAAACGCCTATCTTACTCCACAGCTTTCCGACGATATCGTTGCGGATAATACTGCCCTCCTTGCTTCTGACTCCACGCTGGGTCAAGATACAGATCTTGACGGCTTCACTGATCCTCCTCGTAGCTTTATGAACTATATGGGGACTTTTCACGGAATCTGCGTCAAAATCCTGCGTATCGAACATCAAGCTGCTGGACTAGATAAGAATTTCGTCATCTACGATACTGACGATCAGATCTCTCTTATCAAACAAGCCATGAAGGATCTCAAAATTGACGACAAAAGTCTGCGACCAAAATCTGTTCAAGGCACCATCTCTCACTGTAAGAATATTGGGCAAACTCCAGAGGAATTTGAAGAAGAGGCATATTATCCGAATCAGGTTAAAACCGCCAAAATCTTCGCTCGCTATGAGAAACTAAAACGCGATTCCTTTGCCTTAGATTTTGATGACCTGCTACTTGAGGTTACTCACCTCTTTGAAAAACATCGTGAAGTGCGTGAACGCTGGCAAAATCGTTTTGAGCATATTTTGATTGATGAGTATCAGGACACCAATCAGATTCAGTATCGTTTGGTTAAGGCCTTAGTTAACCAAGATAGGAATATCTGTGTAGTCGGTGATGACTGGCAGTCGATTTATTCCTGGCGCGGTGCAGATTTTACCAACATTTTAAATTTTGAGCGTGATTTTCCAGGCGCTAAAACTATTAAGCTGGAGCAAAATTACCGCAGTACTGGCAATATTTTAACGGCTAGTCAGAAAATCATTAATCAAAATAAAACTCGCACGGATAAGGAATTATTTACTACTGCTGGCGATGGTGAGCCTATTGAAATTGAATCTATGATGGATGAAACCGCCGAGGCAAACTATGTCGCACTGAAAATCATCAATCTTCTGGCAAATTCTAAAACCACCATGCAAAATGGCGAGTTAGTTAAAGATTTTACCAGCTACTCTGATTTTGCCGTCCTTTATCGTACCAATGCGCAATCCTATGCTATTGAAAAAGCCCTGATTTCTCACCAAATTCCCTACAAGATTATTGGTGGAGTACGCTTCTATGATCGCAAGGAAGTCAAAGATGTTCTGGCGGTCCTGAAATTGATTGTCAATTTCCATGATCGCATCAGTCTTGATCGAATTTGTCGCAATTTATTATCCGGTATTGGTCCAGCCAGCCTTGAAAAAATTCACACCTTCTTAAATCAATCCGAAGGCTATGATCAGTCTGCACAAGGGAAAAATAACGCCCTACTTGACACCGGCCTCTCTGATACTCTTTCTGGTAAAGCCAAAAATAGCTTTGCTAGGCTGCAGAATTTTTTGCGCGATCTTGATCTGTCACTCAAGCCGGCCGAAATCACAGAGCAGGCTATCCATTATTTTGGTTTAGTTGAATCTCTTCGAGATGGTACCCCAACTGGTGACGAAAGAGCCGAAAACCTCAATACTATGATTGGTAACGCCAGTGAATTTGATGCTCTCGAGGATTTTCTTGCTGAAGCCAGCCTCATGTCTTCCGCCGATGAACAGACCTCGACCAACTTCGTCACTCTCATGACTATTCATGCTGCTAAGGGTCTTGAATTTCCGGCCGTCTTCCTAGTGGGGCTTGAAGAGGGCCTTTTCCCGAGCTCTCGCTCTGATGATGAAGAGGCAATTGAGGAAGAACGTCGCTTAGCTTATGTAGGAATGACTAGGGCTAGAAAGTTACTTATTTTAACTTACGCCGGCTCCCGTTTTTCGAACGGACAGCTCAGTTATAACATGCCATCACGTTTTCTGATTGAGTTGGGCTACGATCCGTATAGTTCACAAAATACTTCGCAATCCCATAATTCGTATAACCCGTATGACTCATACAGTCCTTATAACTCACGTAATTTCAGCCAGTCCAATAATTCTCGCTCCTTTGACCCATTCAATGACGATATTGAATATGATGAGGTCGACCCTTTTCCAGATGATTTCTAATTCATCAATATTTCATTCATAGACAAAAAATAGTAAAGCTTCTATACTTATAAATAATCATAAACAAAATAAAACCGGAAACTAAAATGCCAAATCATGAAGGTCTACCACTAAAGGCTCAGGATAATTCACAAGAATCTTATAATTCTATCCAGAATGAATCAGAATATCAAAAAGAACTTCAGCGAAAAAGAACAAATGCTATCTATTCTAGTGTCCTCACATTAATTAGTTTTCAGGAAAGAAAAACTCCAGATACGAAGGAACCTTTGGTTACTCCGTATTATGAAAAGGCTTTAAGAACTCAAAAACAGGCCGAGCAGGCTGCTAGAAAAGAAGCGCTTACAACCGGCGAGCCAATGAAGAAAATCGAAAAGATCCCCGGCGAAAACCCAAAAGACAGAAAGAATTATGCTTATCTTGAACGTCTTGATCTGGCGATCGAACGTGGTGGTAATAGACTTGAAAAGAGAATTTGGCAAGAATCCATCAAAAATTTTGCTCCAATTATTGAAAAAGAGAATATTAATAATAAATCCTGGACCCAACTTAAGAAGGCCTTTGACGATGATCGTAATGGGCAAGGCCTTCCTTCTATCGAATATACGGAGTCTGAGATGAATAAAGACTACGAAAGACTTCGCCAAAATCAGATTGATTCCATAAACAGTTGGACGGAATATCTCAGTAATAAAGAAACCCCTTTTCCTACTTGGTTCAAGATCTATGCCTTTGATAGTGTTATCAAAATGGGTACATATAATCACAAATATGGTAAATATGAAAATCGTGACAAGTCCACCATCGCTCCCTATCCAAAAGTTAACCCAGCAGCTCTTGCTCTTACACTTGATGCGGTTAACGATTTTTTCGGGCAAGATAAAGATAAATGGTTTACAGAGCATACCGACGATGACCAACTTAACGCAGTTGTGAAATCCGGAAATTTTGGCAAGATTTACACACATTTTTTTAAAGAAATTTATAAGCCCATCCCTACACCTGAACGTACAGAAGACATAGAAGGTGAATGGTTTGACTTTTATCCTGGGCAAGAGGATGAGCTCGCCGAAGCCTCTCAGGGTACACCTTGGTGTATTGCTAGTAAACAAGCGGGGGAGAATTATCTAAATACCAACGACCATACTATTAAAGACAATAAAGCAAGATTTAAACTCTTTAAATTGAAAAATGAAAACAGCATAGATGGTATGTCGAAAACTGCCTGTGCTTCTATTCGCTTTGATACGCAAGGAAGAGTGACGGAAGTTTCTGGTTTAGCGAATAATAGTAATCAAACAGTTGAGGACTCTCTCATTCCTATTGTCGAGCAAGAAGTCCTTAAATATCCTCTTAACCCAAAAAAAGATTTTAAAGAAAAATTCAGGGACAAAAAAGAACTCATTAGACTACAAGATAAAGCCAAAAAAGGTGAAGACCTCACTCTTGACGAATACACATTTTTATACGAAAAAAATCGTGAAATTTTTACCTTAGATACTTACGGTGGTCCCGATCTGAAAATTGCAGAACTAAGAAATATTTATAACCTATCAAGATTATTGCAGGGTGAAGATAAGAATATTTCAGATCAAGACTTATTAATGCAAGAAATTAATTGTGTTCTAGAAAAAGCCAGTAGTAGCGACATAGTTGTTAACTTTGATGCTCTCCTGGGAAAAGGTATTGATACGGCTATCCTTTTTAAAAAGATAGAGGGCGATGATATTTCGCAAAAAATCGATACTCTACTTGAAGGTGGTGTCAAGGCAGAAACAATCTTAAATAGCCTGGGCAACTATAATATTTCCCAAAACCTTAACGCTCTCCTCGAAAAAAATATCAAGATAGAAACAATTCTTGATAGACTTGGCAGTGATGGTGTTTCACAAAATCTTAATACTCTACTTGAAGGTGGTGTCAACGTAGAAACAATTCTAAATAGTCTGAATAAATATGATGTTTTAAAAAACCTTAGCGCTCTCCTCGAAAAAGGTGCTGATATAAATATTGCCTTCGATAAGTTAAACAGCTATGATATTGCAGAAAACCTTAATACTCTCCTCGAAAAAGGTATCGACGTGAATGTTGCCTTTGGTAAGCTAAATGCTGATGGTATTTCACAAAACATTAATACTCTTCTCGAGAAAGGTATTGATGTAAATATTATCTTTAATAAAATGGGTAAGAATGAAATAGGACAAAACCTTAATACTCTCCTTGAAAAAGGCATCGACGTGAACGTTGCCTTTGATAGGCTAAATGCTGATGGTGTTTCACAAAATCTTAACACCCTCATCGAAAAAGGTATCAGCGTTAATATTGCCTTTGATAAACTAAATACTGATGGCATTTCACAAAACTTCGAGCTACTTGCGCAGAAGAATATTCCAATTAATCTTCTTATTTCAAAAATGGATCTTCAAGGCATTGAGTCTAATTTAGATAATATTCAGACTGATCCAGCCAATATAAAGACCGCTCAGGCGACTATTTGTCGCGATATGTTCATTGATGATACTGGAAATCTTATTCTGGAAAATATTAGCGAGGATGTAATTATTGACAAAGTTCTAGACAGTCAATTAGATTCAGTTATTAAAGGTGGTAGCTTAGAGCTGGCTATGAAGAAAGAGATGGAAGAAGAACTACCTGATAATCTAAAAACATTCTTAGGACAACACCCTGTTGATTTTAATAATATTAAGCCCGAATTATATAGCAAATTGGTCTCAAAATTTATAGAGTTCTATAAAGATAGTGATGAAGTTGCAAAATTGAACGATGATCGTGTGGTTAGATCACTCATTGGCCCTGATCTTATTTATAATTTAGATAACCTTCTTCAGATAATGTCAATTGATCGCATAGTTGCTAATATGCGTCCAGCCGATATTGAAACCTATCATGACGAACTAGTCGCTCATGGCGCCAGTCTTTAGTATTAAATCTTGTTATGGTATAATAGTGGAGATGAAATTAAAAGCATCTTACTACAGGTTCTTCTGTGGTTTTAGTATTAGTGTTTTTATCTTAACCTTAGTCCTAGGTGTCTTTTTTAGCATGCGCCCAACTTATGCTGAATCGAATAGCTCCGACAATGGTGTTGTTTCTGACAGTCATTTTGTTACTTTCTATGATGATTCAAAGTCTCTTACCATCAAAACCAGCGCCAAAACCGTCAAAGAGGCCCTTGAACGCGCTAAAATCGTCTATCACGACACGGATCGTGTTGAGCCAGCCCTTACTGATGAAATTAATTCCGATAGTTTTCGCATTAATATTTATCGTTCTCGTCCAGTTATTATTAAGGCGGGCACCACCAACAAATTCATCATGTCTGCCAATCTTGATCCAAAAGAAATTGCCCGTGATGCCGGTATTACCATTTATGATGGTGACGAACTTAATCTCATCTCTGGTCAAAATATCCTTGAATCAGGTATCGCTACCACCTATCAGCTCACTCGTAATGGCGGTCGCACTCTTACTATTGAGGAAGATATCCCCTATGCCGAAAAAACAGTTAGCGACACTTCGCTCGCTACCGGACAGACCAATCTTCGTCAGGTCGGGGAATTAGGTCGTAAGAGTTCTGTCTACCGTGTAAATTTTGTTAATGGTAAAGAAGTTTCTCGTGAACTAATCAGTTCTGAAACTATCAAAAACCCAGTTGATCGCATTACTGCAGTTGGCATGAAAAAATCAGTTCCTCCCGAATGGGAAGCCTGTGCCTCCTACGCACGTGCCGCTGGTGTTTCCGAAGCGGATCTTCATGTTGCTCTCACCTTAATTTATCGTGAATCAGGATGTCGTTTTGACGCTACGAATGCCGGCAGTGGTGCTTATGGTATTCCGCAAGCGCTTCCAGGCTCCAAAATGGCAAGTGCTGGTGCAGACTGGCAGACCAACCCGGTCACTCAAATCCGCTGGATGATTGGCTATGTCACTGGCCGTTATGGTGGTTGGAATCAGGCTTGGAGCTTCTGGCAATCACGCCACTGGTACTAGGAGAAGCTGATGCTACAGAATAAAAAACACCTTGGACAAAACTGGCTTAAAAACCGATCAGTTCTTGAAGAAATTGCTGAAAGCGCAGTGATAGATACTGATGATCCGGAAACTCCTCAGCCTCTCTGTCTTGAAATTGGTCCAGGCCTCGGTACTCTCACTAGCTCTCTACTTCGTCGCTTTCCAAAAGTTCTTGCTGTCGAATATGATGAAAAACTTGCCACCAATTTGCCAAACTCCTTTCCGGGCAAAAATCTCCAAGTTGTACATCAAGATTTTCTTCAATTCGATCTCTCGCAGATTACAGAGCCTTATGTTGCGGTTGGCAATATTCCTTATTACATCACCAGTCCAATTATTCAGAAATTAATTTCCGCCTCCAACCCACCAGAGAAAATTGTTTTGCTTATGCAAAAAGAAGTCGCCGATCGCTTACTTTTGGATGTGGGGCGATATACTTATCTCACCCTTGCTGTCCTTAATTTTGCCGATGTCTATCCAGGAGTTTTTGTCGACCGCAGTCTCTTTACGCCACCACCTAAAGTTGATTCAGCTTCTGTAGTGTTAATGCCTCGTAAGCAGCCTATTGTGAATCCGGAGGTTTTACGCTTTATTAAGCAGTGTTTTATGAATCCACGTAAAAAACTAATTACTTGTCTTCCATATATTACTCAAAAATCGCGTGAAGAAATTAAAGAGCTTTATCAAACCCTCGATTTGGAAGAGAATTATCGCCCTGCCGACCTCACTCTTTCTGATTGGCAAAAAGTTTACGATTTTGCTCAAAAAATCTAGTCCAAGTTGTTGAGATCGGCTAATTATGCTAAGATAAACATAAGCGTTTATCTAATATTTTATCTAATCAAAGGAACAAAATGGATCCAATTCCTCATCCTCAAACTCAAAATGATGATCATATACTAAATAAGAACCCTCTACCAACCGATAACCAGCCCACAAATCCTTCTTCGGCAGTCAATAACACCGCCGCCCCCTCTTCCGCCTCTACTGCTCCAGCTTCGCCGATTTCTGCGGCCTCCTCTTCCGCCTCTGCTGCTTCAGCTTCGCCAGCTCCTGCGGCCCCCTTTTCTCCAACCCCAGCTCCTACCGCTTCGCCAGAACTAGATAGTTTAATGTCCGAACTAAGTAATTATCAACCTACTACGGATGATTTACAGCCATCTACTAGGCCAAGCGCCTCTATGGAATCGACCTCAAACACTTCACCTTCCTCGCTTGCGCCAACTGACCCCACGCTCTCTGTGTCTTCTTTTTCTGCTGCTCCTAGCGCATCTAATTCAGGTCTTACGTCTGATCCAGGCCTTATGTTTGATCCAGTTCAAAATCAGCAGGACGATTCAGCTCTAGATTCCACTCCATTTACGGCTTCTGCTCAGGCACAGTCCAGCGTCGACATGGTTGGCGGCGAGCAAGCTTCTCAGACAGCACAAACCGAAGCTAATGAAGATGATAATCAGGAGGAGCAGCCTCTCGTGGCGGCCGCTCCGGCTCCCGGTTCTATTGGTAGTGCCATCTCCTATGCTGATTTTGAGAAGAAACAAGCTGAAGAAGCTGCCAAGCAGGCCAAGAATCAAAATAAACCAAAGATTAAATTGAATCGCACCATGATTTTGATTATTGCCGCTGCTGTCCTCTTTGTCATTGCTGGGATTATCTTTGCGCTGATGTTTTTGAGTGAGCCACAGAAGAAACCCACTCAAGCTGCTGGTAAGAATCAGGTCGAGAAGGCTTCTACAAAAATGCTAACCTGTGTTCGTCCTTTAAGTACCAATGAATCCTCTGAAGTCGGTGCCGCTTATGGTAACTTTGAGATGCAGTTCACTTTTGAGAATGATAATCTTAGTGGCATTTCTGAGCAATATATTTACCAATACAACAGCGAAAATGAAGCTGTTACTGCGAAGACCACTCTTGATGCTGGTATTAAATCTGATGATAATATTAAGGTTACAACTGAGATTAATCTCAACCAATTAAAGAAAAAAACAGCTATTTCGGGAAATAATGTAGATAACTACCTTAAGTCCTTATCTGAATTTAGCTCCATCACGAGCCATGATCTAAACTCCCTCATGTTAGCCGAGAACCAAACCGGACTTTCTTGCTCCACAGTTGAGTAGTCTCTAAAATCAATGAATTAAACTGGGAGGCCCTGAAAACGGCCTCTCAGTTTTTCTATACGTTTTTTGTAGTATAATTAATAAGAAAATAATTTTAAAAAATATCAAAGGATCTCATGTCTCAAGAAATTTATATTACGACGGCAATCCCGTATGTTAACGGTGCTCCTCATGTTGGGCATGCTGAGGATTATCTACTTGCTGATATCTATGCTCGCTATCAAACCATGCAGGGTAAAAATGTGCGCTTTCAGGCTGGGACTGACGAACATGGTAATAAAATTGAGAAAAAGGCTGAGCAGCAGCAGATAGATATTAAGGACTACGTTGACCAAAACTCTGCCAAATTTCAGAACTTTCTTCAGAAGTTTGAGATAAAATATACTGATTTTATTCGCACTACAGACCAGTCTCATATTGAGCGCGTGCAGAAAATTTGGCAACGCCTAGAAAAGCATATTTATTCTTCCAGTTATGATGGCTGGTATTGTGAGGGATGTGAACGTTTTGTTACGCAAAAAGAGTATGAAGATAATCAGGGTGCTTGCCCGGATCATCAAGCTCCTTATCAACATCTTACAGAATCTAATTATTACTTCCGAGTCTCTGATTTTAAAGATGAAATCAAAGCCGCTATCGAGAATGGCAGGATGCAAATCCTCCCAGAATTTCGTAAGAATGAAATCCTTAAGTTACTTGAGGATGCTCCTGACGTTTCAATTTCTCGCCCGGTCGCCCATCTCAAATGGGGCATTCCAGTTCCTGGTGATGAGTCTCAAGTAATGTATGTTTGGATGGATGCGTTGACAAATTACATTACAATTCTTGGTTATCCAGATCAAGACATTTCAAACTACTGGCCAGCCACTGTTCAGGTGGTAGGTAAAGACATTCTGCGTTTTCATGCCATTCTTTGGCCGGCTATTCTTCTAGGGTTAGGTCTACCTCTGCCACGCACCATTCTATCTCATGGCTTTATTCAGGTGGATGGTCAGAAAATTAGTAAAAGCCTCGGCAATGGTATTGATCCGGTCGAAGTTTTGGAAAAACATGGCATCAATGCTTTTCGTTATTTCTTCTCTAAGCACATCGATACCTTTCTTGATGCTGATTTTACGTGGGAAAAGTTCGAGAACGCCTACCGCAACGAATTAGCCAATGACTACGGCAATCTTGTCCAGCGTCTCTCTGTACTTTGTCAGAAAAATTCAGTCGAAAAACTTGATTTTAGTTCGGCTTTTGTCCCAGAATACGCTGAATTAATGGATCAGTTCGAATTTACCAATGCTATTAACAAGGCCTGGGGGATGATCCAAGGCGTTAATCGTCATATCGAAGAACAGAAGCCATGGCAGCTCGCTAAAACCGATCCTGAGCAGGCAAAGGCCTGCCTTACTGGGCTAGTTGAAGAGCTTCTAGTTGCTAATCATCACCTCAAACCTTTTCTCCCTGTCGCAGAAACAGTTGAATCTATCTTCACCGGAAGCGGTCAGATTCTTCCTCCAGAAACTCCACTTTTCCCTAAAGATTAATTGTCTATAGAATAAAAAGTAAGATAATCAAAACTAGTCGCTAGATCGAACCAATAAAAAATAGCCCCATCGGGCTATTTTTTATCTATCACAAATTATTTTTCGTGGCAGTGTCCATCTTTGCAGTGGTGGTGTTTTTCACACTCATCCTCGCCTGCAAGGGTGGTTGCAATGTCGCCAACGAAGAAAGCTAGTACACCAGCTACGATTGGAGCTAGGATGAAGACTAGGACTTCAAGGCCAACTTTGCTAATCAAAGTACCAAAATTCTCAGCTGAAGTTGGGAAGATCTGATACATAATTGCAACTGCTGGGTTCAAGATAAAGTTGTTTGAAATCTTGAAGAAATTGCTTGAGATTACGATTGCAAATAATACCGCAAGTACCATACCGCCACCAATGATTGCAGCGTAGGTGAAAGCACTACGGCGAGACTTATATTCTTGTGCACGATTGAAGAAGAATGCCAAAGTGAAAACACCCAAGAATTCAATCGCAAGTAATTGCCATAAGTTTGAAGCTTCAACTGCGGTTAGTGCAGGAAGATCAACCTTAGTTTCGCCAGCCATGCGGAAGGCGTTAACAATGACTAGACCAAGCCAAGCACCGACAACCTGAGCGACCATGTATAGTACGCCACGAATTGCAGAAACGCGACGGGTTGCCATCATACCTGCAGTGATTGCTGGGTTTAAGTGTGCCCCAGAAAGGGTGAAGACGGCTAGGGTTACACCAATTACGCCGAATAGAACATAAAGTGGCTGGTAGATGCCGAGAGTTAAGAGGAGCATTGTGATAAACATTGTTCCGATTAATTCTCCAACGAGCGCACCCCAGATCTTTGGTGTTTTGAAAATAGTTAGAATATTTTCTTCTGGATCGCCTTTTTTAGCGAAGAAATTTGCAAAAATACATTTGCTCTTTTTGTTTTCTTTCATTTTTACTTCGGCTATCTCAGTGACGATTGTTTCCGGTTCGGTTACAGTCACAATTTCTTCAACGACAGTAACTTCTGGCTTTGTATTAGTATTTTTTGGCTTTTCCGTAGACTTTTTAGCCTTCTTGGACTTACTTGTTGCCATATACCTCCTTAAGTAATATTGAATGAATTATAACACATCTGTGGTAAAATACTTAAAGTTTAATTTTCTAAAATGAAAGGTATAGGATGGGAGTAATCGTACATAAAGAACAGGATAAAAATGCAGAGCTTAGTCGCCGTATTGCCGCAGACCTAAAGATAAAAGCGGAACAGACAGCCTTAAGCGCCGACCCTGATCTTGTTAATGATTCAGACTATATTAATGGGTCAAAAACCACTAGTCGCTACGGTTGGATTTGGATCATCCTTGTTGGTCTCGCTATTCTTTCCCTCATTCTTATTGTTGTAATTTAGAGCTTATAGGATTTGATTCATATAAACCTGGCTTAAAGTCTTAAAAACTATCTTTTCTCTTAAAAAACCTTTAAAACCAGAGTATAATAGAGTATAGATATGAAACTTACAGACCTAAAACAGGCCCTAAAAGATCTTGGCCTTGAATATAGTAAAATTAAAGACCTCCCAGCTGAAGAGCGCAAAGCTTTTGGGCAGGAAATTAATCGTCGCAAAACTGAAATCTTAGCTCAAATTCAAGCTGAGGAAGAAAAATTAGCAGCAGTCGATATCAAGCCCATCGATCTCACCGCTCCTATGGCTGAAAACTCTACTCCGAAGAAAAACAGGCGTGGCAGCAAGCATCCTCTTATGGTTGAACTTGACAAAGTAATAGATATATATTCTAATATGGGATTTGAAGTCATGGAGTCCACTCAGCTTGACGATGAATTTCATATGTTTGAGTCGCTCAACTTCCCTGAAGGTCATCCCGCCCGTGATGGCTATGATACTTTTCGTACCAAAGAAGGTTTTATTCCTCCAGCCCATACTTCTACCATGCAATATCGCGCACTCACCTCTCGTCGAGATCAGCTTGAAACCGAAGGTCAGATTGCCGTAGTCATTCCTGGCCGTGTCTTTCGTAATGAAGATGTTGACGCTACTCATGAGCATACTTTTTACCAATGTGAAGGTGTTTTTGTCTCCAAAACTGCCACCATGGGGCAGATGCTCGGCGTTCTTAAAAATTTCTTCGAAACCTATTATGGTCAAACTTTAAATACTAAAACTCAGCCAGGCTACTTCCCATTTACTGAACCCTCTCTCGAATTTCAAATCGAGAAGCCAAAAGCCCTCGGTGGTAAAGGTGATGGTTGGTTAGAAATGATGGGCTGCGGCATGATCCACCCTAATGTTCTAAAAACCGCTGGTATTGATCCCACTGTCTATAAGGGCTTTGCTTGGGGCGGCGGCATTGATCGTCTTGTCATTCTCAAGTATCAACTTGACGATATTCGTTTCTTCGAATCTGGTAAACTTAATTTCTTGGAGGAATTCTAATGCTTATTTCACTTAATGCCCTAAAACGTTATGTTAAAATTCCAGATTCTCTTTCTACTGAAGAACTGATGAAGCTTATCGGCTCTCGCTTAGTTGAGGTGGAGAGTACAGAAAAACTAGCTGAAAAATATCAGAATATCTACGTTGCTAAAGTTGTCAGCTGCACTGATATTCCGGATACTCATCTTCATCTCTGTGAAGTTGACGCTGGTCCAATCAATCAAGAATTTGGAAAATTAGAGAATGGTTTAATTCAGGTTGTCTGTGGTGCACCAAACGTCCGTGCTGATCTCTTTGTAGTTTGGCTCGCTCCTGGCGCTATTGTTCCTACTACTTATGGCACAGAGAATTTCCAGCTATCTGTCCGTAAACTTCGTGGCTATGAAAGTTACGGCATGATTGCTGGCGCTGATGAGCTCGGATTTGGTACCGATCATAAATATATTGCTGAGCTTGCTCCTGATCTTGCTAAACCGGGCACTCCAATTATTGAAGCTCTAGATCTTGATGATCTGATTATCGATATTGAAAACAAATCTCTCACTCATCGTCCTGATACCTTTGGCTTGATTGGTTTTGCTCGCGAAGTTGCTGGTATCCTAGGCCAGCCATTCAAAAATCCTGCAATCTTTGATGGTGACTTAGCTACACAATCAGAATTTATCCGTAGTAATTCTAATAACACTTCAGATATCAAGAGTCCAGTTATTGAAATCCAGGATCAAATATTATGTCCTCGCTATTCCTGTGTTATCGTCGATCAAACCCAGCTTAAGCTTGATCAAGATTCTGCTGATTTTGAGCGCATCCTCACTCAAGATGGCGTTCTACTCTATAAATCTGGCATGCGACCTGTTTCGCCAATTGTTGATGCAACGAACCTCACCATGCTTGAAACCGGCCAGCCTCTACATGCCTTTGACTACGATAAATTCATTGCCATCGGTGGTACCGATTCCCCAAAAATCATTGTACGTGCTGCCAGGGAAGGTGAAAAAATCACTTTAATTGATGATACTGAAATCGAACTTAATACAAATGATATTGTGATTATCTCCAATGATATTCCAGTTGCTCTAGCTGGCGCCATGGGTGGTAAAAATACAGAAATTGATGCAAACACTAAGCGCATTCTCATCGAGTCTGCCACTTTCAGTCTCTATAACCTACGTAAAACTCAAATGGCTCACGGTATTTTCTCTGAAGCTATTACGCGTTTCACTAAAGGCCAACCAGTTTTTGGCACAGTGCCAGCGTTAAAATCCTGCCTAGAAAAACTTGGTATTAAAGATACTTCTAATCTCATTTTTGCTGACTGTCTTGCCCAAAGCCCTGCTCAGCAAACCATTAAACTTGACCTAAGCGACCTTAATCAAACACTGGGTTCCAATTTTACATTAGAGCAAGTTAAACAAACGCTCTCTAATGTTGGTTTTGTGGTGGATACTCTCCCAGACAATCAGTCCTTAAATGTTACCACTCCGCTATGGCGTACCGATATCCATATTAAAGAGGATCTCTATGAGGAGGTTGGCCGTCTCAATGGTTTTGACAATATTCCGCAAACCCTTCCGCTCCGCCCTTTCAAAGGTAGCCCAAAAAATCAGCTTTTTGCTCTCAAGAGTGAAATTCGCAATATCCTTTCAGATCAACAGGGCGCTAATGAGCTTCTAACTTATAGCTTCGTTTCGCAAAATCTTCAGCAAAAAGTAGGTGAAGATATCGCTGATAGTTACGAGATTAGTAATTCTATCTCTCCAGAGCTCCAATGTTTTAGGCAGTCCATAACTCCAAGCCTACTTGAGAAGGTCTATGAGAATCAAAAGGCTGGATATAAGGATTTTATTCTCTATGAAATGAATCAAGTCGCCAAGCGCTCCTTTGGCTTTCTTGCGGACCAAACCCCAAAGCTCGAATCGCATCTCTCAATCTGTCTTGAGGGTGATTTCTATCGAATTAAAGAGCTTTGTCTCGCCCTTGGCGCTCGTCTTGGTCTTGATTTTAAGTTTATCGAATATCAGGAGCAGCAATACCCATATTTTGAACCGCTTCATTCAGTCCGTATTCAGCTCGGACAAGAGATCATTGGTTGTCTTGGTGAGGTTAAACATTCTGTACTTAAAAAACTGAAGCTAAAAGAAGTTTCTGCCCTTGAGCTAAATCTTGAGCCACTACTTAATACTCCTCGAATCTTGCGTGGCGCACAAAAGATCAGTCGCTTCCCATCCGTCTCGCGTGATCTCACTGTTAAGACTCCAGACACCGTCTCTTATGCTACACTTGAACAGGAAATCACGCGTGCTCTCGCCCAAGATTCTCTGATTCATACCTTGGAGCCAGTTTCCATCTATCGACCATCAGAAAATGACACTACCCGAAATTGTAGCTTCCATCTTAGCTTTGCCAGTACGGTAAAAACTATGAGTGCAGATGAAATCTCTGCTATAATGAAACAAATTGAACAAAATATTACAGCGCTCGGTGCTGAGATTATCTAATACAAATACCGAGAAAAACTAAAGGAGGTTTATGCAAGAAAAAGAATTAAAGACCAGTTTAGGTCAGCGTATTATAATTGGGGTAATTGCCGTTCTACTCCTGTCTTCTACTATCGCAATTTATGCTTTGATCGTGCTTAATGGTGAAAAGAATAAGCAGACTTCTTCCACCAAAAAAGAAGAGCTTGCAGTAGTCACTAAAGAGCTCTCCGCCAAACAAGACGAATTAAAATCTGCTTCTGATAAAATGTCGAAGCAATATTTTGATACACTTGCCTCTTTCCGCAATAAGATTAAAGCTTATAACGGTACCTCTGTTGAAGACGCCGGCCTCAAAACCTTTGACCTTAAAAATGGCACTGGTGCTGAAATCACCGATAAAACCACTTCATACTATGCTTATTATGTTGGTTGGTGTGCCAATGAATCTGTTTTTGACTCCTCCTTTGATGATGCCAAGAATCCAAAGAGTCTCAAAGAGCCACTTGCAGTCACCAATCCAAATAGTTTGATCGCTGGCTGGTCTGAGGGGATCAAGGGCATGCGTTTTGGTGGCGTTCGCGAGATTGATATTCCAAGTCCACTCGCCTATGGTAGTGAACGCGAAATCTGTGGCAGTAAGAACTCCCCACTCAAATTCCTTGTCCTTCCGATCGAAGTCTCCGAAGACTATAAGAAACTTTCCACTGAGTATAACCAAATCTACGTTAAGTATCGTAAACTTCAATCTGAAATCAATAGTATCGGCGCCTAAGTCTTCAAAAAAACTACAGCGCTAAGCTAGCCGTAGACCGTATATTACATTACCCCTCCTTATATTGACAAATAAGCAATAGTATTATATAATAAAGCAGTAACCATTATCCGCACAAAGCGGAAGATTAGCACCTTAAAAGGAGGGGTATAACATGAGATTTTATATTTTTTTATTTTCATTTTTTTTCGTGAGTTCCATATTATTAGGGCTCGTTCTTCCGAAAGTGCAAGGAAGAAAGAAAGACGGCACCTTGGTCGTCGGTACACGATTTAGTGGGGCTTGGTGCCTCATCATCGTGCTTGCCGTAACCGCGTCAGTCCTGCTTGCCGTCGTTTTGTACGACATGAGGCAGTGGGATAGGTTCAGAGCACCAACCATGATGTCGTATGGATGGGCGGTTGCCGTCATCTACGCCATCTGGGTACTGTTAAGAAGTGCAGTATTTTTAGCTATGTACTTCGCGATGGTTGTCGCTGTTTCAGAATGGCTGGAGAGCGTACTCAACAGCCTATACCAGAATGGTTATTTAACCTTCTGGCGAAACGGAAGAGGAGATCTTGTCTTCGGACCAACCGTTATCAGGAACTGGCTCCGAAGACATATGAAGTAAAAATAGGAGGGGTAAAATTTCATACCAATAAAGATACAACCAGTCTTTTTTGGTTTGACTTTTGTCCCCTCCTATTTCAAGCCCCACAGTCGTGGGGCTATTTTCTTTCTGAAATGCCTCGCTATTCGCTACACTTTTTATACCATTCAGCTAGTTTTTCTAAAATCTTTAAATCAATTTCTCTGCCGTCAAAAGTTGTTTCGCCGGCTTCGCCTCGCTGCTTTAAGGTCGTGAGAGAAGCAAAGAATCTATCACTTTGTTTTTTGATTCTCGCTTTTCGATCTGCCTCCCATTTTAAGTTTTCGTCTTCTGTTAAACTCTGTGGGAAATTACGCCCCTTAAAATGTAAAAACAAATCCGGTAATCTATCGTCGGCGAAATTAGGCGTAAAATCACCGAGTGTTCCAGCGTCCGCCCTCTGAATTTTTTGGCAAACCCTACGATCCGCTTCAGGTAAGAATCCATCATAAAGACTTGCTTCCACCTCATCGCTTTTCGGATAGTCTGTTTTCTTTTCGTAAACTCCACGCATTCTTTCGATAAAATCAGGATGCTTTAAAAGAATCTGCAAATTCCTTTCGATCATTTCTGGTGATAATTGAATTTTCTCCCAACCAGAAGTCCCTGCCCTGTGTGGCGCAAATTCATCTGTTGAATCTTCCTCTGACACTACGTCAAGAACGGAAATCGGTGCCACGGCAGGGCATTTGTTTGGACAAAATTCCTTCACGGCTTCCCCGAAATCAAACCAGGTCATATACTCCTTACCTTGTCGGCTCACTCGTCTTTCTGGCTTAAAATTTTTCTCCTCACGAAGCAGCTCCTCAAGGTTATATCGCAGATTGAATACGATTAGATTCCCATTTTTACTTGGCGCAATCGGAAAAGCCACAGTGGTATTTAAATAATCAGATTTATAGCGACCCGAAGTATAGACAAAAGGCTGAGGGGTATTCAGATTGACTAGCTTCAAGACCTCTTTTTTGTTACGCATTTTTAATAGGTAATCAAAAATTTGCGGCTGCTTTTTTCGTAATAATTTGGCAAGCGCAATTAATGCTTCAACATCAGATAGGGCATCATGCGCCTTAAAATGATCAATTTTATTTAATTTTGTTAAAAGCTCTAACTTATTGGTCGGCTTTATTTTTCCAGATTCTTTGTCGACCATGACTGGCCAAGTTATGCCCTCCGGTCTCAGTGCTCGCACCATTCGTACGACATCTAATAGATCCCAGCGGCTCCTGCCATCCTTCCACTGCCACTCGTATGGATCGTAAAAATTTCGCCACCACAGATAGCGCATATGTTCATCGTCAAAACGCACAGAATTATAACCACAAGCAGTAGTTTCTGGTGTAAAAATTTCGTTCATCGCAATACGACAAAATTCCGCCTCTGTCATTCCGTTTTTGACCGTCTCTTGCGGTAAAATATGTGTCACCATAATCGCCTCCGGACTTGGTAATGTGTCATTATTTAACTTAATTAAAATATTCACCGGCTCACCAAGCGGCTCTAATTCAAGATTCGTTCGTTGTCCAGCAAATTGCATAATGCGATCTTCACGTGGGCTAATCCCAGACGTCTCAAGGTCGTAAAAGAAGAAACTCGGCTCATCCTTTTGGGTATCCGAAGAATCAGGCCAAGTAGATTTTTTCATCCCAGACTTATAATATGCTGCCTGGTCTGGGTCAAAACGTGAATTCATATAGCTATTATATCAATTTGAAATTTTTCTGGACAAAATCAGAGCAGGCTAGCCGCTCGCTGGCTTTTTGGGTCAAAATATGATAGAATATACCAACTTTGAGAAAGGGGAATTAATGAACGAAGAGAGTAATGGACTATTATCCAAAGGGGGAATAGAACTGCAGGGCGGATCGACCGAGAACTGTATTAAGGTGCGTGGCGCCAGACAGCACAATCTTAAGAATATTGATTTGGATATTCCACGCGATAAGCTAGTTGTCATCACCGGCCTTTCTGGCTCCGGTAAATCCAGTCTTGCTTTCGACACTATTTATGCCGAAGGTCAGCGTCGTTATGTTGAGTCTCTCTCCTCCTATGCCAGGATGTTTCTCGGCGTGATGGACAAACCAGATTTTGACACCATCACTGGTCTCTCTCCCGCCATCTCCATTGATCAAAAATCCACTTCAAGAAACCCTCGCTCCACCGTGGCCACCGTCACCGAAGTTTATGATTATCTTCGTCTACTTTTTGCGCGTGTTGGCGTCCCCCATTGTCCAATCTGCCATCGCGAGGTCTCTCGTCGTTCAGTCGAAGACATCGTTAATGAAGTTATGAAATTGCCCCTCGGCTCCAAATTAATGCTACTCGCCCCACTGGTCCAACAGAAAAAAGGCGAATTTCAGCACATTTCCGAGCAATACCTTCAAAAAGGTTTTTCACGCGTCCGTGTTGATGGTATTGTTTATGCTCTTGATGAGTTTCCTGAACTCGAAAAACAGGAACGTCATGATATTGAATTAGTCGTCGATCGCTTTATTTTAAATACTGAACTTTATTCTCGCATCTCAAGCTCCATCGAACAGGCGCTCGAGCTTGGCCAGGGCATTATTCAGTTACTTAAGATCAACGATAATAGTTCCACTATCGAGGGGAAAACCTTGGGTACTCAAAACACCGAAGTACTCACCTATTCGCAGCGTTATGCTTGTCCAGTTCATCCAGATGAGCTGATTCCTGAACTTGAACCAAGACTCTTCTCCTTCAATGCGCCTCAAGGTGCCTGTCCAACCTGTACCGGTCTTGGTACTCGCATGGAAATTGATCCCAACCTAGTCTTCAATAATAACCTCACTATTGCCGAAGGTGGTATTCGTCCGTTTAATCGCGTTCAGAGTGATTCTTGGTGGCTTAAGCGTCTTACTGCCGTCGCCAATCGCCATGGCTTTTCCGTTCATACCCCGATTGGTGAACTCACTGATGCCGAAAGACATCTGATTCTTTATGGTACCGGCGAAGAGAAATATCAAATCAAGATTTCCGGCTCTGGTAAATGGCAAGAAGGGGCAACCTACGAATCAGTCTATGAAGGTGTAATTCCGACTCTTGAACGTCGCCATCGAGAAACTGACTCCGATTTTATGCGTAAAGATATTGAACGTTTTATGCGTGTGCGTGAATGTCAGACCTGTCATGGTGCCAGATTAAAACCAGTCGTTCTTGCCATTACGATTCATGGCCTAAATATTGTCGATATGTGCAATCTAGATGTTGACTCGACTATTGAAGTTCTTTCACAGGATCTAGGTTTTTCCGAAGCTGAAGAATTGATCGCTAAACCAATTCTGAAAGTGATTAAGGAACGTGTAAAATTCATGCAGGACGTAGGTCTTGGTTATCTTGAGCTCGGGCGCTCTGCTAATACTCTTTCTGGTGGTGAAGCGCAGCGTATTCGTCTGGCCACCCAAATCGGTTCCGGCTTACAAGGTGTTTTGTATGTTCTCGATGAGCCATCCATTGGTCTTCACCAGCGCGATAATGATAAACTAATCGCCACTTTAAAACATCTTCGTGACCTCAAGAATACCGTTCTTGTCGTTGAGCATGACGAAGATACGATGCTAAATTCAGATTACCTAATTGATATTGGCCCTGGTGCTGGTTCTCGAGGTGGTCACGTGGTGGCCGCAGGTACCCCTGCTGAAATTATGCAAAATGAACAGTCTCTTACTGGTCTATATCTGAGTGGTAAAAATAAGATCGGCATCCCCAAGAAACGCCGCCAGCCAAAATCTGGCAAAGAACTTGTTATTGTTGGGGCTAGAGAAAACAATCTCAAAAATATTGATGTCCATTTTCCACTTGGCGTTATGACCGTGGTTTCCGGTGTTTCCGGTTCTGGTAAATCCACTCTAGTTAACGAAATTCTTGCCAATGAACTTCTTGCTAGGCTCCATCGTGCCCAAACTGTGCCAGGCGAACATACCCGTATTGACGGTATTGAAAATCTCGATAAATGTATTGTGATTGATCAGAGCCCAATTGGTCGTACTCCTCGCTCCAATCCTGCTACCTACACTGGTGTCTTCACCGCTATTCGTGAGCTCTTTGCCGCCCAACCCGAGGCTGAAATCCGAGGCTATAAGGCGGGCCGCTTTAGCTTTAATGTTAAAGGTGGTCGCTGTGAGACCTGTCAGGGTGATGGTGTGAATAAGATCGAGATGCATTTCTTACCTGATGTCTACGTAACCTGTCCAACCTGTCATGGTAAGCGTTATAATCGCGAAGCTCTCGAGGTCAAATATAAGGGTAAAGACATATCTGATGTTTTAAATATGACCATCGATGAGGCTGTTGATTTCTTTGAGAATATTCCAGTCATTGTTAATAAACTAAAGACTATTCAAGAAGTCGGTCTTGGGTATATTCGCCTTGGCCAGTCCGCAACTACCTTCTCTGGTGGTGAGGCACAGCGCATTAAAATCGCCACCGAACTCTCTCGTCGTAGCACCGGTAAGACACTCTATATTCTAGATGAGCCAACTACAGGTCTACATACCGACGACGTCAAGCGCCTCTTGCAAATCCTTAATCGTTTAGTTGATGGCGGCAATACCATGGTGATTATTGAACATAATTTGCATGTTATTAAATCGGCTGACTGGGTGATTGATATGGGACCAGAAGGTGGCCAGCATGGCGGCTTGGTTATTGCCGAAGGTACTCCTGAACAGTTATCAAAGCGTGATGATACCCCAACTGGTAAATTCCTGCGTGAGGCCCTCAAAAACTAAAATAAGCCCTGTCAATGTAAGTAAAAACCGACGATAAAACTATCGCGGTTTTTTATTTTAGCGCCAGACAGTTTAGTTTAAGTTGTTTAATTAATTCTGTTTGTGCATCATCGATCTTTTGGGGTTCACCCTGCCAGATTTTTAATGCTGGATCCTGGATTGCGCGACCAAACGAGAAAGATAATCTATACCTATCTTGATTCGCATTAATGATGGCTTGAAGATTTTTTGTTGCCTGCTCTTCACTCTGTCCACCTGATAAAAAGACCACTCCACCAATATTTTTTGGCACAGTTTCAGAGATTAACCGCATTGTCATGCGACCAGTCTCTTCAGGCTCGTTTTCCCGGGCATAAATCATATTAATTTTTAAAATACAACATTCAAGATCAATCCCCAGCTCCTGCAGTTTCTCGAACAATGCGACTAAGACCTGTTTCGTGTGTTTATAAAAATCTGCAATACTCTGTTCTCCATGCAGTACTTCCGGTTCTATAATTGGCACCAGCTTTTTTTCAAGTGCTTTTTTCGCATAGACTGCTAGGTCTCTTGTATTTTTCTGAATCACGCCTTCAGGGATTTGTGAATTTTTTTCCACCTCAAAGACCGCACGCCATTTTGTAAAACGAAGACCCAAATTATAATACCTGCTTAGCCTCTGGTCTAGATCTTCAAGTCCACATGTAAGGCAGTTGACTTGATTGTGTATCTTTTCAAGGCCAAGATCCACTTTTACTCCAGGTAAAATGCCTTTTGCTGCTAAAAATTCAGGAACACTCTGGCCGTTTGCTATTTTCTGCACCACTGTTTCTTGGGCTAAAATTATACCATTTAAATATTCATTAATACGTGGCGTTGTCACCAATAATTCACGGTATTCTTCTTGTACTGCCCGTGTTTCTGGTAGACCATATTTTTTAAGCTTACGGCGAATTGATTTTTTTGATTCATCAATTGCTAAAATGCCTCTATAATCAGCAGTCAGTGCTTTGGCTATCAGTCGTAAATTATCCTCTTGTTTGAGGGAGGCCTTTAATTTGTTATATAATTTATCGATACTTAGGGTTCGACTCATCTTGGCATTCTCGATATTTATTTTTGCAAATCTTAATGCACGGTTCACATTCCAACCAGACGAAAGCGCTGCGAAAATTGTGCCGGCAGCAATGGAATAAATCGTCAAATGGGTCTGAAAAACTTTCTTATTACGTTTTAAGAAGACCCTTTCTTCTCCGTTCGTAATTGCGGTTGGGGTAATCAGAAAAACCTTTTGATTATCTAGGCTGAACTCTAGTGGTAAAAGTAACTCTGTATTTTTACCAGTCACAAAAATTAGCTTAGCTTTTGTATATAAATTTTTAGCAATTTCTTTTGCCATAAAATCATCTGCTTGATGTAAAAATCCACAGGAAATCTGACTAGTATGAATGGCCAATTTAACTTCTTGATGTAATTCTAGATACCGTTCTAATCTTTTTAAGTCATCAATCCCGAGTCTTGCCGAACGGTCAATAAAAATCCAATCTGGCTTCGTTTCCGGTGTTAAAAAGTCAGTCTTTCCACACAAATTTGTTGTTAGATATTTTACAGTATTACCAGTTTTCAGAACGTAGCGGCAGTCGTATTTATGGTTTTCTAAAGCCTGTTGGTTTGATAGTAGGCTATTTAGCTTAAAATTCTTTAATACCTCGTCAATGATGCTAGCGCCACTCAGTACACTTTCTTTATTCTTATAGTGCAGGGTTTCCTCGTCAAACTCTGTATCGAGAAAAACACGACCATGGTCGCCAGCTTCAAATAGATGTTTCGGAAATTCAAGGTAAGTATCCTTAATTATATTGCCCACGATCAATACATTCATAAGCATATTCTATCATAGAATATCTGTTAAAAGAAATCTCACGAGTTTAAAAGGGGATAAAAAAAGACCCCGAAGGGTCTAATTGTTTAGCGAACTTCAACGCGAACACGTGGTAATGAACGACCAGAGAAGTGAGTTTTCTTTGTTTTTACAAAGGTTACTACACCATCTTTAGCAGCGTGAATTGTGAAGTTGCGAGATACATAAGTACCTGGACCTGCAATTTTAGTGCTACCAGTTTGGCGGACTAATACTTCGCCATTGCGAACCTTTTGACCACCGAAGCGCTTTACACCAAGACGCTGACCAGCGTTATTATGAATGTTCTTCGCGGTACCACCAGCTTTAACATGTGACATATTTTAGCCTATCTTTTCCTTATTACTATTATTTCTCGAGCCACAATCTGACCTTCTCGGAAGTAGAGCAAATCCGACTGACTCAAATCTTGAAACTTTTCAAAATTATATCCCATCTCTTGAATTTCGTCAAGAACGTTCATGTGTGCATACTTGCCAGTTTCTCGTAGCCAAGCCGGTACCGCCATTACGATAGGTGTCCCTGATTTAATGAGAGGGGTAATATTTTTAAGAAAACCTAAAGCAATCTCTCTACACTTAGCTTTTTCCGTCTTAAATTTTATGTCCACTGGCGGCTTAGACATCGGTGCTCCAAGGTAACTTTCGAAAGCAACCGCGTCAATCTGTCCCTCCCATTGAAAAGTCATAGCATCGCCTACTGCAAGTTTGTCCAAGATCGCATCTTTTTTTAAGATTAGTTCTGGTTTAATTTTAAATCTCTTGCTATTTCTCTCGTTAAAAAGCCAGTTTAAATTTTTCCTTGAAAAATCAATCATGCGCTCGCTAAGGTCCGTACCATATGGTGTATAGCCCATAATTGCCGCTTCCTGTAGAACTACGCCTGTTCCACAAAACGGGTCCAATATTCTCGCCCCCTCGGGCAAAGGTCCACATAAATTAATTAGAATTTGCGCAAGTTTAGGAGGTAACATTCCTACCTTAGCGTCTCTCGCTGGTCGCGCCTGATCTCTCTCAGTATATGCGGTAATGTTTTGTGTGCCAAGGCTAAGGTAAAGTTCCTGGTCAAGCACCAAAATTTCATAACAACCAGGTTTTTCGCCTAATTGATTATGATGTGCGGTTGCGGAAGGAATCTCAGATTCCTTGCTGGTAATTACTCGAACACTTCGCCCTATTCTTCCCAAACTTCGCTTAATTTCCATACTCTTCTGGAAAGCAAACCCCGCCTTTTTTTGCTTTGAAAAGTCTGAAATTCCAAAAGTGATTTTACCCTCAGGGTGTAATTCATTTAAATGCTTAACTAATCCTTTAAAATCACCCTCAAATAATTCACCGAGCTTCATTGTTCCGCCCAGTCGATTTATCTCGGGCTTTTTATTGTTTAGCTGAAAAATTATTAAGTTTTTCCCAACCAATTTTGCGTGCTTGTCATATAATGCTTGGATTTCTGCCAAAGAAATTAGAGGTTGGCGGCCTGCTACTGCGAGGTACTTCATATAAATATTATATCAAAATTTAGGCTAATATTAAACCATCTTATGGTCTTCTATGCAAATCACATTTTTCTCTTTAATCTAGAAACACCTATGCTATAATATCTAGGATATGTTTAAAAAAATTCTTAGCTTAATTACTCTAGCCCTCGTCGCCTTCGTTATTTGGGGTGCCTGGGACCAAATCACCGCCGCCACTAGTTGTATTTTTGGAGGACACTGTATTGAAGGTGGTGAATTTAGTATTAATTTATTTATTGTCTGCCTCCTCATTCCAGAACAGCTCTTCATGTATTACTGTGCTGGCAAAATTTTCTTCGCCTATATGGCGGGAAAACAGAGAATTGCTGAGCAGATGAATAAGGGAGCTAAGGAAACTAAGAAAATTTCCACATGGGAGCTTGCTCGCATCTCTTTTGAGCTTAATTTCGTAAACCATGCCATTCCATCTGGTGGTGTCTCTGGTCTTGGTTATATCACCTGGCGCCTAAAAAATTACGGAGCCACAGCCGGCCAGGTTAGCTTTATGTATATTTTGCGCTATTTAATTACCATTCTTGCAAACCAGACTCAAACAATTTTTGCCATTATCTTCCTTATTATTACTAGCAGCGTCCCAGCTAACGCCTATTGGATGATCTGGTTAGTCGGCGCCATGAGTGTTGGTATCATTGCTGCCATCGCTATTCTTATCACCATTGTTTCAAGCCGCAAGATGATCCGCTGGGCTGCCAAAGAACTGACTGCTTTTGCTAACTGGCTGGTCAAAACTATTACCTTTGGTAAAAAGAAGCAGGTTCTTGAGCTCGAAAAAGTTAATAAGTATTTCATGGATCTACACGAAGATTTTCTTACTGCTAAGAAAGATAAAAAGCTTCTCGTTAAACCTATTATCTGGGGCTTTCTCTATAATTTTCTTGAAATTGCAACCTACGAAATCGTTGCCTTATCTTTAGGTCACGGCGAAATCTTCCCACAGATCATGGTTGCAGAGGCTCTCGGTTCGCTCGTAGGTGCTGTTCTTCCTACTCCAGGTGGTGTAGGCGGCTACGAAGGTTCCATGATTACTGTTATGTGTATTCTTGGCACCAACCTTGCTGTTGCAAGTACCGTCGTTATCGTCACTCGTGTTATTGTCCTTCTTAACACTATTGTCTCTGGTTATGGTTTCTACCAAAATGCCATTTCAAAGATTGGCAAAGCCGATAAAAAGAAGGTCTTTGAATCTTCAAAAGAATCCTAAATATGTCGGAAGCTCCGCGATTTACCGTTAGTCAATTCGTTTCAGTTACAAATCAAGTTTTAGAAACTGGATTAGGTGACGTTGTAGTTTTTGGTGAAGTTAGCAGTTTTAAAGTTAACCAAGGCAAATGGGTCTTCTTTGATCTAAAAGATTCCGAATCGTCCATCGGTTGTTTTATGACAATCTATCAACTTGGTGGTTTTCCTCTTGAAGATGGCATGAAGATTGCCGTTCAGGCCACACCAAAACTCACTAATTTCGGTAAATTCAGTCTCACTATCAAGCGTTTTCATCCTCTAGGCGAGGGTAGTCTTAAAAAAGCCTTTGAGCTACTTAAGGCTAAATTACAAAAAGAAGGCCTATTTGATCCGGCTAAAAAACGTCCCATTGCTCGTAACCTTGAGCGTCTAGGTGTTATTTCTTCTACTCAGGCTGCCGGCTATGCTGACTTTATTAAAATTATTAACGAACGCTGGGGTGAACTCAAGATTCAGGTGGCACATACCCAGGTTCAAGGATTACCAGCCGTTGATCAAATCGTGCGTGCGATTGAGTATATGAATCAGTATACGGATAATCAGGTGATTGCCCTGATTCGTGGCGGTGGCTCAAAAGATGATCTCGCGATTTTTAACGACGAAAAATTGGTTCGCACCATTGCTGGAAGCCGTATTCCGGTAATCACTGGTATTGGTCATGAAGTTGATGAGTCTCTTGCTGATCTTGCAGCTGACCTAGCTGCCTCCACTCCAAGTAATGCCGCTCAATTTTTGACTCGCGATCGTCAAGCTGAGATCCATTCACTTAAACTTCAAGTGTCACGTATTCATCAGCAGATTGTGAGTAAAATTAATTTTGAAGAACATAAGTTAAGGGAACAAATTGAAAGTATTCGCACTAAAATCTTTAATTTTCTGCAACTTGAACTGCAAAAAATCCAACAAAAGCAGAAGATTATCGAAAACTTAAATCCAGCCATTGTCTTAAAACGCGGCTATGCTATCATTCATGGTCAATTATCAGAGAATGCGATTGTTCATCTTGAAACCGAAACTCATCAAGCCGAAGCCAAAATAATTAAAGTTAAAAATAAGGAGTAATTATGGCAGAATCAACCAGTCCCAAGAAGACAAAAACTAAAACCACCGTTCTTTCAATTAATCAGCGCTTAGCACAATTAGACCAGCAGATTGAGTGGTTTTACGGCGACGAATTTTCTCTTGAAGAGGCCAGTCAAAAATATCAGGAAGTAGCTCTCTCGGCAAAAGAAATTGAAAAAAGTCTCAATGAGATTAAGAATCAAATTGAAATCATTGATCGTGATTTTAGTAAAGAATAGAATGTAAAGTAAGCAAGTAACTTTACAAATAAATAATCATAAGTAAAATATAAATATATGGATAATCAGGGTTCAAATAATTTTAATAATGGTCAAGGTGTTACGCCGCAAGACGCTAATTTTTGGAATCCAATTTCTCCACAAGGACAACCATCTCCGCAAACAATGCAGGCCTCTCAAACCCCGCAACCCGCACAGTCTTCACAGGCTTTTGGTTTTGCGTCCGCTCCTGCCACTTCTGCTGTTCCATCTGCGACCTCCACTCCTGGCTTTAACCCCCAGAGTTTTAATCAACCCGCGTCTCCTTATTCCCCAGTAAATCCTACAGTTTCACCTCAGCCCTCCGCTATGCCTCAAGCCGCACCCTCATCTACTCCAGTAAATAACGCCTCCTTTATGTCTCAGGTTACTGATCCTTCCGGTAATCTTCTAAATAAAGATTTTAATCTCATGACCGATGAGGAGAAAAAAGAAGCTGAGCGTATCGCTCGTGCTAAGAACCGTGTCGACCTCCTTAAAACCATTGGCCTGATTGTTGTTTCTCTTCTCGCCGTCCTCTTTGTCGGACTCTTCATCTGGATGACCTTAAAATGGAGTGAAGCCAACACCAATGTACAGGGAAAAATCGACGTGGCTGTTGCCGAGGCTAGAAATAGTTTACAAACTAAGTTAGAAAATGATTTTGAAGAAAAAGAAAAATATCCTTTCTTAACATTTTCTGGCCCCACCGATCTTGGCGCCTTAAACTTTGAGTATCCTAAGACTTGGAATCTCTACATTCCTGATGATGCCAGTCGTGGTGGCGACTATCATGCCTACCTCAATCCTGGCCAGGTGAACGTTGTGGCTGACAATACCGTTATGGCTCTTCGGGTTACAATTAAAAACGAACAGCTTGATCGTGTTCTTGAGGATTTCACCGATAAAGTACAGTCGCAAGAGATGACCGTCTCTTCAA
Organism: uncultured Candidatus Saccharibacteria bacterium; assembly: GCA_937958235.1. GTDB lineage: Bacteria > Patescibacteriota > Saccharimonadia > Saccharimonadales > Saccharimonadaceae > Nanosyncoccus. Next base: position 16,288 of record CALFGG010000050.1, on the reverse strand, counting down.
CAGTGGTTAATGGTGTTAATGTTAATGTCTATACTGGTAAATTAGATAGTGACCTCATGGGTATTGTCTGTATCTTTAAGATTCGCGATAAGACTGCTCTGCTTCAAACCGATTCGAGCAATGTCTTCCGTGCTGACTTTGAACGTATTCTCTCCACCATCCGCTTCAATAGCTAATCAGGTGCGTTTCTTCAAATGCAATTTTCAAAAATCTGACTATAAATTTTTTCTCTGCTATAATTGACCTATGGTAAGTGAGGTCGGAGGTTTAGCAGTTGTTGCCCATGAGTTGAAAAGTCCGCTTGCGGTGATGCGTCAGCTTGCTCTTTCAATGGATTTTCAGGAGGACAGCCTCGCTGAGTTAAAGGATACTAAGAAACAACTGATCAATATTTCTGAGCGTGCTCTCAGACAAGTTAACGATCTTACTAAAATTGCTAGACTCGAGGATGGTCTCTTCGAAATGGAGCCAGTCTCTGTGCGCCGAATTTGCGACCATGTTCTCACTGAACTTCAGCCCTTTTTTCAGATCAACCAACGCAGCGTTGCAGCTTTTTATAAAAATCGTCACGACCTCGCCATTGCGAATCCGGACCTTCTCTTCAGTGTTATATATAACTTCTGTATTAACGCAATGTATTATTCCACCTCTGAAACGGAGTCATCTCTGGTAATTTCTGACCGTGGTGATTCTGTAGAGATTACGGTGCGTGACTTTGGGCCCTGCCTTCCTAAACAGATTTGGCAATCTCTAAAAGATGGTATGGTCCGTCCTGCAAGTATCTCCATGCGCCCCGGCAGTTCCGGCCTGGGCCTCTTCATTGCCTCAAAGTTTTCGCAGTACATGCAGGCAGAACTTTTAGCGGTGCGTCATCGTGACGGCACTAGTTTTAAGCTTCGCCTTCCCGCATCCAAGCAAGTTGCGTTTGCCTTTTAGGTTTTTATTATGTTAAAGAATAAACTAGCTTCCACTAAAGAAACCATCGAAATCTTCCTACTTGAGGATGATCCCATTCTTTCACGGCTTTTTTCGAAGAACTTAAAAAAGGCTTTTCAAAAAAATGGTCAAAACCTGTCAATTCGCTGCTTTACAAATTGCATAGAAGCCATTGCTGCATTACCGGATGGCTGCAAGCCGCCGGATCTTTTTATTCTGGATGTGCTTTTGATCGGACCGGACGGCTTCACCTTTTTGAATGAAATCGCCTCCTACCCCGATCTCTCCAAGATACCAGTTATTATTGTTTCTTCTCTCAAATTTCCCGATCAGACCTACGAAAGCTATAATGTCGTGGAAATTTTAAATAAAACCACCATGACGCCACAGTCACTTTTTTCCGCCGTCATTAAAGCTTTAAAAAAGAAGGACTTTGAGGTTTAGATGGCTGATCTTAAGACCGACGCAATTGTATTAAAGCGTGTAAATTATCGCGAAGGTGACCGAATTATTACCTTTCTCACTCCTGATGGTCGTCTTTCTGCTATTGCTAAGGGTGCTCGTAAGGAAAAATCAAAGCTTGCCGGGGGTATTGAGATGTTCACTCTTTCTAGTATTGTCGTTCATCAAAAGGATTCCAAAAAAAACGAAAACGCGACTGATGACTCATTTGGTATTCTTACTTCAGCCAGGCCCAAGGAATTTTATCATCAAATCATTGGTGATCTTGAAACTCTGGAACTAGCCTCTAGCTTTTTAAAACAGGTTTCACGCCTTTCGCACCAAATTGACTCAGCTGACCTTTTTAATCTTTTACATCAAACCCTAAGTGCTCTTAATTTATCGCAATCTGACGCCTCAACTAAACAGTTGATTAAAATCTATTTTCACCTAAATCAGGCTAGAATCTCTGGTGAAGAAATTAACGTCTTCTTTGATCGTGATGGCCAAAGGCTTGAGGCCTCAGCCACTTACGACTGGGATAATTTTGAAAAGGTTCTTATTAGAAGATCAGATGGGGAAGGCATGATTGACCAAAATGTAATTAAAATTCTCCGCCTCATTTTGTCGACCAATATTCATGTTATCTTAAAAATTAAAAACCTTTATACCTATTTGCCGATACTTTCCTATATTGCCAGCTAAGATGTTATAATAAAAAGAAATAATAGGAGTTGATATGGCAAAACTTGAGGATATCGTTAGTCTATGTAAGCGTCGTGGTTTTATTTTTCAAGGATCTGATGTTTATGGCGGCATGGCTGGTACTTGGGATTTTGGTCCTCTTGGTGTCGCTTTAAAGCGTAAAATTATGCAAACCTGGTGGAAATACTGGGTTGAGGATCGTGAAGATATGCTTGGTGTCGACGCTGCCATTATTATGAATCCTAAAACCTGGGTCGCTTCAGGACACGCTGCCACTTTCGCCGACCCGCTCGTGGAATGTAATGAATGTCATGGTCGCTTCCGTGCTGATAAATTAGCAAAAACCGCTGAAGGCCATGATTTATCCGCCAATATCACGAAAGACCAACTGATTAATGCTGGTATCAAGTGTCCAACTTGTGGCAAGATCAACTGGGGTGAAGTCAAACAATTTAATATGATGTTTGAGACTCATGTTGGTGCCGTTTCTGATGAGACCTCAATTGCCTATCTTCGTCCCGAAACTGCCCAGGGAATATTCACGAACTATAAAAACGTTGTTGATAACGTTTATCCAGACCTGCCTTTTGGTCTTGCTCAGCAAGGTAAGGCTTTTCGTAACGAGATTTCTCCACGTGATTTTATCTTCCGTTGTCGTGAGCTTGAGCAGATGGAGATCGAATATTTTGTGCATCCAAATGATTGGGAGCGTATTTTTGCTGAACTCCTTCGAGATGTTCATGTTTTTCTTGAAGAGACAATGCAGCTTCCAGCTAGTATGATTCATGAGTATGAGGTTCCAGCCGATGATCGTGCGCACTATTCAAAGCGAACTGTTGATATTGAATTTGACTTTCCGATTGGATCCGAAGAGCTAATGGGTATTGCCTATCGTACGGATTTTGATCTTCAGAATGTGGCCCGCGCATCTGGTAAGAATATGGAGTATCGTGATAAAAAGACTGGCGAAAGCTTTGTCCCACATGTCATTGAGCCTTCCTTTGGTGTCGAACGCTTAGTTATGGCAGTACTTTCTGCTGCCTATCATGAAGATGAGGTAAATGGTGAAAAGCGTACCGTCTTAAAACTCCCTGAAGCTTTTGCTCCATTCCGTTTTTGTGTCTCCCCTCTGCTTAAAAATAAGCCTGAACTAGTCGAAAAAGCCAGAACTGTTTATCAAATTCTTCGTAAGAAATATGGTAATGTCACTTGGGATGATTCTGGTAATATTGGCAAGCGTTATCGTAAGCAGGATGAAATCGGTACTCCAAAATGCGTGGTCATCGATTTTGATACTCTTGAAGATGATACTGTTACAATTAGAGACCGTGATACACTGGCTCAAACTCGTGTCAAAATTAATGAGCTATAATTAAACTAAAATTAGGAGGTAATTATTAAAAAGCAGCCAATTCAGCGACGTTTTCGACGGTTTTTCTCGCATCTCCATGACGCAATCAAAAATCTTCCGAGCCTCTTTGGAAATCGCCATTTTCTTTGGCCGTTCCTGATCTGTTTCCTAGTTTTTGGTTTTCTTCTCAATTTCTTTGCGGCTGGTTCGGCCAACTGGCAGCTCTTCCAACTCTCTAACTTACGTGGAAAACTTGTCCTTATTGCTCATACCGTTGCCGCCGTGTTTGGTGTGGGCCGCACCCTGCCGGACTTCTTCTTTATGTCGTTAATTAATCTAGTTCAATCAGTACTCATTGGCCTACTTTTCTTTATCTTGCACTTTCGCAAACAGAATCTCTCCGATAATCTTCAAAGTACCGGCATTATTGCCAGCTTCTTTCTATTAAGCTCTGGTTGTCCCACCTGTGGTACTGCGCTGCTTGCCCCTATTTTTATTTCGATCCTTGGCTCATCCGGGCTGGCGCTAATCGGTACTGTTTCCGTGATTCTTAATCTTATATCGTTAATTATGGCGTTCTTCGTCTTTCAAAAACTTGGCTATGAGGCATATATAATTTCTGAGGCGGAAAAATATCAACAAATAAAATCCCAAACAGCACCCGAAGGAGAAAAACATGAGTAAAAATGATCATCATCAAATAGATTCTACCGACTCTAAAGACTATGAAGAGCATACTAGTCCCAATATGTTTAGCCGCGCTATTCGTCTTATTGTTATTGGTGCTATCGTCGTAGTTTTTCTTGCGTTAGCTCTCACTTCTGCACCCAAGAATCAAGATTTAAATAGTATTCGTGACGAACGCACGATTTTAGGTAATAAAAACGCCAAAAATCATTATGTCATGGTAACTGATGTTATGTGTCCATATTGTACAGTCTTTTCACGTCTCACATTAGAGAATCAGGAAAAATTTGAGAAATATCTCAAAGATCACGATATTGTTTTTGAACTACGTGTCACCGACTTTTTGTCTGAAAATAATATGGATCACTATGGCTTTTCAAGAATGAGCGCCGAGGCCGTAGCCTGCGCTACTGAGCAAAATAGATTCTGGGATTACTATCACCAGGTGATTCGTCGCCTTTGGCAAGATTATCAAAGCAAGGGTATTGGTACTTCTAAAAATGCGCCAGCCATCAAGGATCTCACTCCCGCATATTGGCAGAGTATTGCTAAAGAAATTAATCTCGATCCTTCCTTTAACGAATGTTTATCTGAACATAAAATGCTAGATAAGGTTAAGCAAAATACTGCTGAAGCCACCACTTTTATGGGGCGATACAATTTAGGTGGTATGCCAAGCTTTAAATTTGGCTCCTTTGCGACCTCTGGCTTTGATACTAGCTGGGATTACAGTTATGTTGAGCGGTTCCTGGCTCAGGGCTTAAAGTAAACTGTTTCGCTTCAAATAAAACAGTCGGCACGCGTGGAGGCGGCGTAAAATCAGTCTCCTTTAGTGGCAACCGGATTCGGGTCGCATAATTTTTAGCTAGAATTCTACCGAGTTGGCTGGTATAGTGTCTCTCTGTAATAATTAATTTTAAGGCCAGTTGTTTTTGTAGAATCAAATAAATCGCATCTGGTCGTCGATGTTTTTTATTTTCTAGTTCAACTATTTGTCCATCTCGATTCTCTAAATTGAGTAATTTATAAAATACTTCAGCGGATAGGGAAAAAGGCGGGTTGGCAAAAATCTTGTAAGGCTCATTTGGAAGTTTTAGCTCCCTAAGATCACCCACAAAAATTTCCACATTAGAAATTTTTTGGCGCTCCAAGTTTGCTCGCAATTTTTTTGCAGTCTCCGGGTCTTTTTCGACTGCGATCACCTTTTTACAACGTCTTGCTAGTGCGCTCGTTATTACGCCAGAGCCGGCACCAAGGTCAATCACTAGATCTCGTTTCTTAATATTGGAGTGTCCAATCAGAAATAATGCCAGTTTTGGACTTTTTAGGAAGTTCTGATCTAACTGAAATTTTCGCATCTACGACTATTTCCCCCGAACCTTAAAAGTCTTATTAAATTTTGCTAGAATCTCGCTCTGCTCAATCTGTGAGCGGATTAGTGATTCACCCAGTTTTAACCAAATGTCAGAAATTGCCTTCTTCTTTTCTTTTGGCGTATTCATAAATTCTTTTAGGATTTTAGGACCAAAATGCTTCCATTCACGCATTAGTTCTATCGGATTGTTCAGCTCTACCGATGAAAAAATTTCAAACATCCCGTTGATGAAGATTTTTATTTCCTCGCGACTAGCATTTTGCATCCATTGATTGATCGCACGATTAATCATATTACTACGCTTTGTCGTTTTCGAGCGAACCAATTTATTACCCTCAATCTGCCAAGAGTAAATATCGTGTTGATAAACATTCTTCGCAGTACTATGTACGATTATCAGTCCCTCACGGTGTTCAAACAGACGCCCAATAATTGATTCTTGTGGGACAAAAGTATTGATACGGTCGAGAACCTTAAAAGAACCTAAATCTTGTTCAACCAAGTCCTTACGGATCCCTGGCCCATCATAGTTATAAACAGCTTGGACTCTTTTTTGAATATGGTCTGCGGCATGAATGGCGGCAAAGATTGAAACATGCCCGCCCTTAGAGTGTCCTCCTAGGTATAGTTTCTTCCAAAAAAACTTGAGGCTGACTTTTTTAAGATATTCAAGCGCCTCGATCTGCGCAGGAATATTATCAAGAAAAGCTAAGTTGAAATCTTCCTTCCACCCGGTCAGGGAACTATCAGTCCCATAAAAGGAAAGATATGCTCTCTGCAGATTCAAATGAATAGTGACGGCAGAAAACTGTTTTTCGAGTGCCTCATCATTGTGACGTACGAAATTGCTGATACGCATTTTATTAAAGCGCCTTGACTGTCCGAGTAATTCAATTAATTTACGGTCATCTGGCCAGCCAAAAGCCGAAGCTGGCAGCTCATGCATTTTATCCGCCACTGATGCAATTGTCTCAAATAAGCCCAGTTTAATTTTATGAAATGGCAAATAAGAAATTCGCGCCAAAATCAGCTGGTCGGCTTCAGAGAAAGGTGCCTTCTTTGAAATTTTCTGCGCTCCAGCTACGCTCAAATAACCATTAATATTTGCCATAGATATATTTATATTATACCATTAAGCATTTTTCAAAAACATTAATGGAGTAAATGCTTTTAAGACAAAAATACCACCACAAGCATCATTGTGGAGGTATTTTTAAAATATAATCCTATGCTTTTTTGAAAAACCACATTACTGAAGTATAGCTCTAGCAATCATTTCCCTCTTTGAGTCTTCTAATTTACCAGCATAAATATCGGCTACGATATCACCATTAACAGCTTCATACGCAACTGTTTTATGTATATTATCTGCGATCTTCTTAGTATCAGCACCTTTATCATAAGACTCGCACATGAAAGAAGTTGCTTGCCAGTATCCGTCGCTATCTACATAATTACCGCCAACTTCAACTGTAAAACCTTCTTCTCTTTGAGCAGCAAAATCCAAAGCACTAATTAAGTTCCTAGTTTCAAGAATTTCTTTCTTCTCAACTTGATTCTTGGTCTCAGTTTCGTCATCCCATCCACTATAAGAATTAGCAGAATTACTATTAAGTTTTTCACTCATTATAGTCATTTCCTTTTTATTACTATTATAAAAATCATATCATATTTATTAATTAAAATAATACATATATCAATGGCTCTCATTAGTTTCTGATTTAAATTCTAATGTATTTTAATAATTAAGAAGGCATAAAAAATGGTGGTTCCGACTGGACTTGAACCAGTGACACAAGGCTCTTCAGGCCTCTGCTCTACCAACTGAGCTACAGAACCACTTTAATTTAGTATATCATATAGTATGCTATAATCAAGACATTATGAAAAGAATCAATACATCTGCAATTTCTGGGATGCAGGAGCTTTTGCCCGACGCCCAGATCGTTTTTAACACCATCAAAGACCAAATTGCCAAGATGTATCATCTTCATGGTTATCAATACATCGAAACCCCAATTATTGATCGCACCGAGATTCTACTGGCGAAGGCTGGTGGTGATACCGAAAAACAGATTTATAAGGTTGTAAAGACCGCAGAAATCGCTGATGATGCTGACCAGGCACTTCGCTTTGATCACACCGTGCCGCTTGCTCGCTACGTTGTGGAACACGAAAGTGAACTCACCTTTCCTTTTAAGGTTACTCAGATTGGCCGTAATTTTCGCGGTGAGCGTTCTCAAAAGGGGCGTTTTCGTGAATTTTATCAGCTTGATGTTGATGTGATTGGCCGTAATGCTCTCTCTATCGCCTATGATGCTGACGTGGTGGAAACTGCCTATGCGGCGCTCAAGACTTTTATTAAGCCAAAAATGGTTATCCGAATTAGCAACCGTAAGATTCTATCTGGTTTTCTTGAGGCTCTTGCATTATCCGATCAAACTAAGGATGTCTTCGATATTATCGATCACGCCGAAAAAGTTCCTCTAGAAAAAACGAAAAGCGCTCTTGAGAATCTTAATATCCCTGAAGATAAAATCGAGAAGATTCTTCAGTTTGTACAAATCAATGGCCCTCGCAATGATTCCATCCTAGCACTAAAGGCCCTTAATCTAGAGAGCCCTCAGTTTGAACAGGGGATTAAAGAGTTGGATTTTGTTTTGAATCTACTTGAGCAGCGCGGACTTGGCGAATCAGTGATTGCTGATATGTTGATTATCCGTGGTCTCGATTACTATACTAGTACGGTCTTTGAGACCATTCTCCCCGAGTATAAGCAAATCGGATCGATCTGTTCTGGCGGTCGCTACGAAAATCTGGCTAGCAACTACACTGATCAATCATTCCCAGGCGTGGGTATTTCCATTGGTCTTACCCGTCTCTTCTATGTCTTGCAGAATAATAATATGTTAGACGAACTCCAATCCGCCCCTATAGACTATGTACTTATTCCACTATCCGAATCAGAATATGCTTTTGCCGGAGAAGTTGCAGAGGATTTACGAAGCAAGAACCACAGTGTAGATATTATATATTCTGATAAAAAACTTGGCGATAAAATGAAATACGCTGGTAAAATTGCAAAATATGTGGGCGTAATTGGCGAAAAGGAGGCAGAAGAGCGCAGTATAGAATTTAAGGATCTTGTAAGTGGTCAAAAAGAAGTAATCAACATAAAATAAAGAAAGTTGAAAATGAAAGAAAAAACAAAAATAATACTTATTTTTATTACTCTACTAATCTCATTATTAAGCCTATTCTTGTCTGTTCTTAGCTTAGCGAGTTTCATTTATTTGCAAGATTTACATACAAAAACCACAGTTTCATCAAGTAATACTCAAATGATGCTGCTAGAAAGAATCCTATGTCTGGAAGGCGATAAGGAAGCTTGCGAGGCAAATAAGCAAGAAAACCATCAGAAAAATTAACACAAATGATTCATTAGCTAAAAATAAACGGCACTCGTCGTTTATTTTTTATGTAGTCATAAATAATAATTCACCTCTGTAAAACCGAACAAAAACATAAAACCGAACACTGAAACCGAAACCCGAACGATTATAACTAAATCATAAAGACATAAAAAAAGAAAAAAGCAACTAGAAATAAACAACTATTACAATATAATATTCATAAAAAACAAGGTTGACGAATAATCCACTCATGCTAAACTATATATAGAACTTGGGCGAAGTTGAGAGACGCCGAAGTTCAAAGGGTGGAGTGTGAAGTAATTTGGCTAGATTGCTTGTATCTTGCAGGCATTCCAGAAAAGAATAAATTCTGCCCAAAATTACGAGGTAATCAAAAATACACCGCTTAGGTGTATTTTTCTTTTTATAACTATGCTAAAATAAAACCATGGCACTGTGGCGGAGTGGTTACGCAGCGGTCTGCAAAACCGTGTACACCGGTTCAATTCCGGTCGGTGCCTCCAAAATCAGACTGACGATCGCGTTTTATATTCTAGAAAAACCAGCCAGCCTGTAATATAATAAAAATATGCCCGAATGGCGGAATTGGTATACGCGTTCGACTTAAAATCGAATGGAGAAATCCATATGGGTTCAAGTCCCATTTCGGGCACCAGCCTTTTAAAACTTCGCTCCTTGAGCGATTTTTTATTTACGTACTTTTTTGATCTACCCCTCTCGCAGATTCTGTTATCTTTTTATTTTGATTATGCTAAAATTGATCTAGTATGTTCATATCCAAAACCAAAAAACAGTATCGGGGGGGGGTGCTACTTTATATCAGAATAAAAAATCCATGTCATTAAAGTCTATTCTCACTTGTCGTGCTCATTATATTCCATTTTTAATCTTCTCATTATTCACGACCTTACTAGGTTCTTTCTTAGTGATAACTTCCCAGTATAATACTTTTGCCGCTCCCGGGGCGCCATCTACCTCTCCCATCATTACTGTTTCTAGTGATCCCTCAGTGGACTTTAATTTTACTCAAACTGAGCTTACCTCTTCAACCTTTAAACATGGTTCCTTCCTAATCGATGTTTACACGAATAATTCTACTGGCGCTACTGCTTATATCTCTAGTATTGATGAGGATACAAATCTCAATCACTCCGACCCCTCAGTTCTTCAAAAAATCCCTTCGATCACTACTCCTCTAGCGGATACCGCGTTTAGTTCTAAGACCTGGGGCTATCGTGCCGCTGCTATCTTGCCAACCGGCAATTACCATCCAGTTCCTAAGGCTAGTACTCCAGATGCCTTGTTTACTAAAAAATCTGCATTTGGGACTAAGCATTTTATTGATTTTGGGGTTAAATCTGGGCCGGATCTCCCTGCTGGTACATATTCAAAACAAATTGTTTTTACCGTGATTTCTAACTATGTCCCAACCACTACCACTTTTATTGAGGGGCCTGATTTTAATGATGTAGTCCGAGATATTACACCAACCAAGGATATTAATGTGTTTAAGCACTCATCAGTTGCTCCTGCTAACCCAACCCTAGCAAGAATCGTCTCTACTCCTGATTCGGATCGGCCAATATATCTCTGGTACGATACTATAAATAAAACCCTACTCTGGTGGAGTGACGCAGATGTCTCATACGCAAACATTAATGCTGGTTTCATGTTTCATGATCTTAACGGCGGAGCTAATGATGTGTCTGTTATCGATACAACCGGAATTGACACTAGCAAGGCTAAAGATATGAGATTCATGTTCCATAGTGGAGAGAAATTAGTTAAAGATCTAATCATAGGAAATCTCAATACCTCTCAGGTTGAAAATATGAGATATATGTTTGGTAGTGATGATTCGAATACTGGTACAGTTAGTCCATCACCAATCGATCTTTCACATTTTGATACTAGTAATGTCAGAGACATGGAGGGAATGTTCCAAGGCTCACATCTTCCTAATATTGATGTTCGCCATTTTGATGTCGGCCGTGTCACTAACCTATCCTTTACTTTTGCCAGACTGAAAAATGTTACCTCCTTGGATCTTTCTGGGTGGAATACTCGCAATGTTACTAATATGAACAGTACTTTTGTATACAGTGAGGAAATTACTGACCTCAATGTTTCTGGTTGGCAGAATGATTCCGCCACTGACATGGCAGCAATGTTTGGTCGTCTTACTAATCTAAGGAATTTTCAGTACGCAGGTTTTACGACAAAGAATGTGCAGAATATGGAATTTATGTTCTCGCATTGTCATGCCCTAACAAGTCTTGATCTTCGCGAATTCGACACTTCAAATGCTACCCACATGAAATATATGTTTGAGGAAACGACCGCCTTGTCTAGTCTTGATGTTTCTAGCTTTCGTACGCATAATGTTGTTGATATGTCATTTATGTTCTCTAATTGGTCTGCAATGCCGGTTCTTCAAAATCTTGATCTCTCGAATTTTAATACAAGCAATGTTACAACTATGGAGGCTATGTTCCAAGGTCAAGCTAATCTAAATAATTTAAATATCTCCTCCTTTGATACAAGAAAGGTCACTAATATGAAAGATATGTTCCTCTCTACTATGAAAAACCCAGGTAATGACACTCTAGATATTTCCAGCTTTGATACTCGTAGTCTGACTGAAGCCAAGGCTATGTTTACCGACTCGGGGGTTAAGACAATTCTAGTCTCACCGAGCTTTACGGTTGCAGGGCTAAGTTCTGCTCCTCAGAAAATGTTTGAACATACTAGTAACGTCGTCGGTGGAAATGGTACTAGCTACGTCTGGCCAAATTATAATAGTGATTATGCTCATATTGACGCTCCTGGTAACCCCGGCTACTTTACTCAGAAATAATTGTTCAGAACTGTTTAGGCTATAAAAAATTCAAAAAACCCTTGAATTTAAAATAAAATTCATCTATAATCTAAACAGATGCGAGCTTAGCTCAGTTGTTTAGAGCGCTTCCTTGCCAAGGAAGAGGTCGAGAGTTAGAGTCTCTTAGCTCGCACCATTATCATAATCTTCTATAAAAGATTACGGTAGGAATTCTCCACTGAAACCCCCCTTTCAGTGGAGAATTTTTTGCTTAAGAGTATTGCGAAAAACCCCGCCGAACCATATAATAGAAGTATTAAAAAGGAGAAAAAATGCCAAACTTATTAACTATTGGATTGATCTGTTTAGCTCTAGTCTTCGTACTTGTAGTCTATCTCATCTCCACTTATAACTCTATTATTAGATTAAATGAACGCGTTAAAGAAGCCTGGTCAGGTATTACTGTGATTCTTAAGCTCCGTGCTGATCTTATTCCAAATCTTGTTAATACCGTAAAGGGTTATGCCAAACATGAAAAAGAAACCTTTGAAGAAGTCACAAAGGCTCGCACTGCCGTCATGTCAGCAAAAGGCGTTGATGAAACTGCCGCCGCAGAGCAAACTCTTCAGGGTGCTCTTGGCAAAATCTTCGCTCTTGCCGAAGCTTATCCTGAATTAAAGGCTAATGAAAACTTTAAAGAGCTTCAAAGCCAGCTCGTAGATACTGAAGAAAAACTTCAGGCTTCCCGTCGTTTTTATAACGCTGGCGCCAGGGAATTTAATACTAAAATCATTCAGTTCCCAGTCAATATCCTCTACGGTTCACGTTTTGAAAAATATACCTACTTCAATGTAGATGAAAAAGAGATGGAGAAGATTGAAAAAGCTCCGTCCGTTGAATTCTAAGTGAAAGGAATCTAGAAAAGAGGGGCACACCCTCTCTTTTCTTTAAGAGCTATGTATAAACAAATTGCAGAAAACAAAAGAAATACCATCCTCATCTTTATTGGTTTTATTTTACTAATTTCTCTAATCGGTGGTATCTTCTCCTATGTTTATGGCGATCCTTCAATTGCGTTTACCACTATTGTCATCGCACTTATTTATGCATGTGTGCAGTATTTTTTATCTTCAAAACTGGCAGTTATGATGACGGGTGCGAAAAAAGCCAATCGTCGTGATTACCGTAGGCTATATAACATTGTTGAGAATCTTACGATTACCGCTGGACTGCCAATGCCGGAAGTTTATATTATCCAAGACTCTGCGCCAAATGCTTTTGCCACCGGCCGTGACCCAGATCATGCTCTTGTTGCTGCCACCACTGGCCTAATTGACATTATGGATGATAAAGAGTTGACTGCCGTTATGGCACATGAACTTTCACATATTAAAAACTATGATATTCGGGTTTCGGCCATTACTTTTGCATTGGTTTGTATTATCGGTTTTCTTTCTGATATCGGTTTACGCATGACCTACTTCACGCGCAAAAAAGATGAGGAAAACAGTCCAATCGGCTTATTTATTATCATTATCACCTCACTCCTAGCTCCGCTTGCTGCTAGTCTTGCGCAAATGGCCATCTCTCGTGAGCGTGAATATCTTGCTGATATTTCAGCCGTTGAGCTAACGCGTTTACCAGAAGGGATGATTTCTGCTCTTAAAAAACTTGAGGAACACGGCCGACCCATGCAGCGCCAGAATGCTGCCACAGAAGCCATGTTTATTAATTCTCCCCTAAAGAAGCAATTTATAAATCTTTTCAGTACCCATCCACCCATCGAAAAGCGCATCGCACGCCTGGAGCGAGCTAAAGATAAATTTTAACTAATCAATGTAATTAAATAGGGAATCAACGTGAAGAAAAATCAAAAAAATGAAAAAACTACTGGACGCGTCAAACTGCACCGCTCATTTCGTCGCTCCTATCGTGAAGACTACGAGCGTCAAACCGAATTACCTGGTCTCCTGTCTCACATCGCTGCTACCTTCAAAATTATTCGACAAAACTTTAAGATTTTTCTTCCACTCATCGGCCTTATTGCCTTACTTTATATCTCTTTAGTCGGCTTAATGAGCGAGAGTACTTTTCAAGAATTCAAAGAATCAATCGATAATACCAATAAAGAGCTAGTGAGCGGTCGCCTTGGTAACCTTGGTCGTGCTGGTCTAACCCTAGTCGGTACTGTTACCACCGGCGGCCTCACCACAATGAACGATGCACAGAAAATCTTCTCCATCCTCCTCTTCATGATTACCTGGCTCGTTTCTATCTATCTTGCCCGTCACCTACTCGCTGGTCATCACCCTCGCATGCGCGATGGTCTCTATAACGCCCTTTCACCCCTAATCTCCACGCTTTTTGTCGCGTTAATCGTCTTTATTGAGCTAATTCCCATTATGTTCGTCGTCATCACTTATCAAGCTGCCGTCTCGACAGAGTTCTTAAAAACTCCATTTTATGCCCTGGTTTATTTTATTTTTGCCAGTCTCATGACCATCCTCAGTGTCTATCTCACCTCTAGTTCCTTAATGGGGCTAATTGCCGTCTCTGCGCCAGGTCTTTATCCCCTCACTGCCATTGAAACCGCTCGCAATCTAATTGCCGGTCGCCGCATTCGTTTTCTTGTACGTATCCTTTACCTCTTTTTCTGGGTAGCCTTAATTTATGTCATCATTGTTCTACCAGCCATCTTGCTTGACATCTTAGTTAAAGGTGCCTTTCCATGGCTAAATGATCTCGGTATTCCTTTCGTCCCATTCGTCCTTCTTATCGTCACTGTCTTTATCTTCATCTTTATCTCCATTTATGTCTACCTTTTCTATCGCCAACTTCTTGACTATAAAGATGATTTTTACCCACTTGTTACCTTTAAGAGAAAGAAGTCCAAGAAGATAAAGGAGGTAAAGAAAACAAATGAGCCAGCTTAATTCTATGACAAAAGCAGAGGCTGAGTCCCGTATCCTCAAACTTCGTGAGCTTATTAATGATTATCGTTATCACTATCACGTTCTTGATGAATCAATCATGTCAGAATCAGCAGCCGATTCCTTAAAACACGAACTAACACTCCTTGAGGAAAAATTTCCAGAGCTTATTACTCACGACTCGCCTACTCAAAGGGTTGCTGGACGACCGCTCGATAAATTTAATAAGGTTACACATCAGACTCGCATGATTTCCCTCGCTGACGTTTTTTCTGAAGCAGAAGTCAGGGAATGGGTGGCTAGAAATTATAAACTGGTACCAGCCAAAACTCAGCTTACCTTTTTTACCGATATTAAGATGGATGGTCTTGCCATGTCTCTACATTATCATAACGGTATACTTACTCAGGCGGTTACCCGTGGCGACGGACTTGTTGGCGAAGATGTTACAATGAATGTTCGCACAATCAATAATATCCCTCTTAAGCTTAGCGGCGATCCTGAGGATATTCCTGAGTATGTTGAGGTACGTGGCGAGGTAGTTATCTTTAAGGCAGATTTTGAAAAACTCAATCAAATCCAGACGGAAAAAGGGGAAAAATTATTTGCGAATCCGCGCAATCTGGCCGCCGGCTCCATTCGCCAGCTTGACCCCCGAATTGCCAGTTCGAGGCCGCTACGCTTTATGGCTTATGATCTAGTCACCCCAAATCTAGAAACACATCAACTTGCCTATCAGAGGATCCGCGCATATGGCTTTCAGACCTCTATGCAAGATCAAACCTTTGATTCGCTGGATCAGGTTCTCGAAGAAATCCACCATCTCGGTCAAATCCGCGAATCTCTTCCTTTTGGTACAGATGGTGTAGTAATTAAAATTAATGACCGTAAGATATATCAATCACTCGGAATTATCGGCAAAACCCCACGAGGGGCGGTAGCCTATAAATATCCCGCCGAGGAAGCAACTACCAAAGTTCGTGACATTGTTATTTCTATCGGCCGTACTGGCGCTGCCACGCCTGTCGCCATCTTTGATCCAGTAGAGGTCGCTGGCAGTGTAGTTCGTCACGCGACCCTGCATAATGCCGATGAAATTAGTCGCCTTGATTTACGTATTGGTGATACCGTAATTATTTATAAAGCAGGTGATATCATACCTCAAATCAAAGAAGTTCTCACCTCTCTTCGCCCAGACAATTTACCAATCTTCGATTATGAAGAGGCACTCAAATCTCAGTATCCAGAGCTAGAGTTTGAGAGACCTGTTGGCGAAGTGGTTTACCGTGTTAAAGGCCTTGATTCTGGTCTTATTTTGAAGCGCTCGATCGAGTATTACGCTAGCAAGCCTGCTCTCAACATTGAAGGCCTCGGCGAGAAAAATGTTAACCTCTTAGTAGATTCTGGCCTAATTAAGAACCTCTCAGATCTCTACCGGCTAGATGTCGCCAAGGTTTCGCAGCTAGAACGCTTTGCTGAAGTTTCGGCAAATAAGTTAATTAGCGCCATTGAGAATTCAAAGACTGCACCCCTCGCAAAATTTATCACTGCACTGGGAATCCGTCATGTGGGGGTACAAACCGCAATCGCACTTGCCGATCGTTTTAAGTC
>CALFGG010000049.1 GCA_937958235.1 uncultured Candidatus Saccharibacteria bacterium | reverse complement strand
AACATCGACCCCGTCAGCTCCTTCATCTTCAAAATCTCTTCAATATTTTTCTCGATCACTTCGCGTGCCTTCTCCTCCGGCAAACTCTTCTTCCTCAGCGCTACTTCATTCCGGATCAACATCGCCGTTAACGGTGTTTTTAATTCATGACTCGCGTCAGAGATAAACTGCATCTGTTTCATCATCGCCCGCTCAATCGGTGCCAAAGTTAATTTTGACAAACTTCGGCTCACGAAAATACCGATCAGAAAGATCCCGATATTAAAACCAACCAGGGAGTAAACAATTGTTGTGCGCGTAGTATTATCACGTTTTTCCAGTCTCTTCCGGAAAGTGTTCTCAAAAGAGTGTTCCTCAAGTTCTGTAGTTTCCATATTTATGCTTGAGCTTTCTCCCTCGCTCGGAAGCAACGGTTGACTCAGACTCGCTGTTGAAAGTAAATAAATAATCCCCGTAAAAATCAAAGACAGCGTCATAATCACTGAAAGATAGCTCAGGGTCAATCGATTTATTTCGGATTTTTTCATTACTTCCCGCCCACAATCTTATAGCCGAATCCCGGTACCGTCTGAATTAGTTTCTGTTTGTAGGGTTTATCAATTTTCTTACGCAGAAACATAATAAATAATTCCACATTGTTCGGCAACACGTCTGCATCAAAATCCCAGACGTTCGAAATAATTTTCTCTTTCGACAAAACCTTGCCCTCATTTCGCATTAAATATTCTAGCACCGCATACTCTTTTGTGGTTAGCTTGATCTCATTTCCCACTCTCGACACTTGTTTTGAACTTGGATTAAGTACCAAATCTCCCACTCGCAACACTTCTTCCAGTTTCTGTGATGGCCTTCTTAAGATTGCCCGCATATGCGCTAATAAAACATCAAAGTTAAATGGTTTTGGCAAATAATCGTCCGCCCCAAAATCGAGCCCCCTTACCACATCTTGTGATTGTCCTCTCGCGGTCAACATCAGAATCGGTGTTGTATTCTTCTTGGATCGCAGTTTCTTACAAACCTCAAACCATTCATTGAAGGTAACATCACGTCGAGAATAATCAAATCATACTCATCTGCCGCCGCTGTCCGGTACCCTTCTTCTCCATCAAGGCAGGTATCCACTGCATAGGATTCATCTTCT
>CALFGG010000048.1 GCA_937958235.1 uncultured Candidatus Saccharibacteria bacterium | reverse complement strand
AGGATCCTGACGATGTTCAGGCTGTAGATTTTATCCAAAAGCAAATGGGTTCTAACTACCAATTATTCATTGCAACTAAAGATAATATCTTACAAGTTTTAGATAATTATCGGGATGGTGTTGCTGAAGAGTTAGATGATGTTATTGCAATTCAAGAAGAAGACGATGCGGATAAAGAAGAAGTTCGTGAAGAGGATATCTCGGAAGATTCACCAATTGCTAAGACTGTTAATCTAATTTTGGAGTATGCAATTCGTTCGGGGGCATCGGATATTCATATTGAGCCACGTGAAGAAAACCTTCAGGTGAGATACCGAATAGATGGTGTGCTTCAGGAAGCTAATAAATTACCTCGTAATGTAATGGGAGCCTTAATCTCCAGGATTAAAATTTTGTCTAATCTAAAGATCGACGAACGTCGTGTACCACAAGATGGACGATTTAAGATTACTGTGGCCGGCAAGAAATACGCTTTACGTGTCTCTACTCTACCAATTACTGAAGGTGAAAAAATAGTAATGCGTGTTCTAGACGAATCCAACAAAGCCTTAACGCTAGAAGAATTAGGTTACTGGGGCTATTCCTTAGAAAAGATTAATAATGCAATTAGTCAGCCATATGGCATGATGCTAGTTACTGGACCAACTGGTTCTGGTAAGTCTACTAGTTTGTTCTCTTGTCTTACCTTATTAAATAAACCAGATGTTAATATTTCTACTGTTGAAGACCCAGTTGAATATAAGATTCCTGGAGCAAACCAGACGCAGGTTAACCCGACAGCGGGAATGACTTTTATTGCTGGACTTCGAGCTTTGCTACGTCAAGACCCAAATATCATAATGGTTGGTGAGATTCGTGATGGCGATACTGCCAAAACCGCAATTCAGGCTTCTATCACTGGCCACCTTGTCCTAAGTTCCTTCCACGCCAACTCCACCGCCGCAGCTTTCTCTCGTATGATTGACCTAATTGGTACTAACCCGATTTTCTCTAGCTCCATCCGTATGGTGATGGCCCAGCGACTTGTGCGTAGTTTATCAGAGAATAAACGTGAATTTACCCCCGATGAGACTACTCGTCAATTCGTGCTCTCAAAACTTGAAGGTCTTCCTGAAGAGGTGATCTATGACCAGCTCGGTTTTAATCTTGATCCGAATAACTTCACCCTCTTCGAAGCCGTTCCATCTGGTCTTGATGATCCATTCGGTTATAAAGGTCGTAAGGTGATTATGGAACAGCTCACTGTTTCTGAGGAAGTTCAGAAATATATCCGTGGCGACGTTGAAGATATTAATACAGACGCCATCGAGAAAACCGCCAGAAAAGCTGGTCTCATCACGCTTGAACAGAAAGGTATTTTAGCTTGCTTGCGTGGTGAAACTACATTAGATGAAATATCAAGGGTGATATAAATAAGAGGTAAAAAATGGACCAAAACGAACAATATAGCCAAGATCAGCAACTCGCTCAAACTGAGTCACAAACTTCAATTGAGCAATTAAACCAGGTCGAACCGCAGGCTTCAGTTGAGTTAAACTCGACCGAATCACAAGCATCAGTCGAACAGCTCGCCCAGGCTGAATCCGCCACTTCTCCTAGTTATATTGACCAGCTCGCCGAAGAATCTGGTTTTGATACTTCTAGTTATGACAATACTAAGGACTTAAAGAAGCCAAGCAACCCCTGGAAGATCATTGGTATTGTTACTTCTATTCTATCTGTCATCCTCCTTCTTGTTGTTAGCTTCCTCTACTTTTATAGCAATCAGAAAATCGACGAGGGAACTAATTTAGTTAAACAATATCAAAAAGAACTAACCGATAGTAAAACTGTTATTGCTGAATATGAAGCCGCCACCAAGACCAAGGTTGTTGATACAAAAGATCAAGATGAGGCTAAAACTGCAGAAAAACCTGAGCAAAAGACTGAGAAGCAAATCGTTAAATGGAATGATTTAAATATCAACTTTGCACAGCTCACTACTATAGTCGGCGACGATTATCGCATCACCGGTGGTCGCATCGTGACAAATGAGGATGGTACAAAGGTCATTGCAAAACTCAATGTCTCAAAGATGGAGAAAGTAGTTGACCCCAACGGTCTCGCCATGCCTCGCTATGTCGATCACGGTATGGCCGCCCAAACTAATGTTTATAGTCGAAAACTCCCAAGCGGCGCCTGGCAATTTGTCGGTGTTTATGCCGCTAATGGCATGGGTGTCATCGAGTGTAAAAATGTTTCAGATGAAATGAAGGCTGCTGTTACAGTTCTCAACAAATATGAATCCGACCCTAATATGAAATACTCTTGCCAAACTTTCAAGGATAATAATCCCCAGGCTGGTTTTGATACTACTGTTTTCTAGTTAATCGTCTCACCTCTTCCATTTTCCATAAAACTATGTTAAAATAGGTCAAGTTTTAAGTAATAAAAGGTAAAATATGAGTTTTCTAGTGTTGAAAAAAATTGGTGACGCCCAGAAAAAGAAAGCCATCGTTGATGTTCGCTCTGGTGATACCGTTAAGGTAACTCAGAAAATTAAGGAAGGCGAGAAATTCCGTCTTCAGGTTTTCGAAGGTGTCGTAATCCGTGTAGACCGCAAAGAGTCTCACACTGCACGCATCGTTGTGCGCAAAATTGCTTCTGGTATTGGCGTTGAGAAATCTTTCTTAATGCACAGCCCATTAGTTGAAAAAGTTGAAATTGTTAAGCGTGCTAAGGTCCGCCGTAACAATCTTTCATACCTCCGCAACCGTTCTGGTAAATCTGCCCGTCTCGTTGCTAAGGACTTTGACCGTGTTGCAGTTAACACCCTCAAAGAAGATGTAGCTGTTGAAGCTCCAGTAGAGACTCCAGCTGAAGCACCTGTTGAAGCTGAAAAGACCGAAGAAGTCGCAGCTGCGTAAGACTAGAAAATTCAAAATAAACCTCAATTGAGGTTTATTTTTTATATCTGTGACTTATATCGACAAAATCTGGTCGCTACCTTTCTATAAGATAATTAATCAATCACCATCCAGTCTTCAACCTGAAAATCCCTACCGCTCACTCCCGCCACTGCAAGCTTGGCTATAAAATCTTTAAATTCTGGATGCATTGCCAAATAACTTTCCGCCGCAAATCGCACCTGTTCTTGTTTTTTCTGATCGACAAACTCAATAGCCTCCCCGAACTCCGCAGTTTTACGATATTTTACCTCTGTGAAAAATAGGGAATTATCTAGTTTTGAGATAATGTCGATTTCAAAATACCTTGTTTTAAAATTTCTCGCAATAATCTCATGTCCTTTTGAAGCCAAAAACTCCGCTATCTTTTCCTCACCAAGATTACCAAGCTCTCTCGATGTCATATTTTCATTTTTCGCGCCCGCCTTCCTAGCTTTTTGCTGTTCTTCACCCTCTTCTGCTCCAAGTTGCTTAGACATAATTTCACGTACTGGCCGAAAAGAACGCCTATGTTCTGGCGTTAAGCCAAAATCTTCCATCGCTTTTTGATGCGCCGCTGTTCCATAGCCCACGTGTTTCTCAAACCCGTATTCAGGATACTTCTCTGCCAGCTCCGTCATATATCGGTCCCGTTCCACCTTTGCCAAAATACTTGCTGCCGAAATTTCCTTAATTAAGAGGTCTCCCTTTGTTAAAGTATAAACATATTTTTCTAGCGGTGTTCCGCTTAAAAAATTCATCGTTCCATCAATAATAATTTCAGAAAAAGGTACACGGGTCTCTTGTATCTGTTTCACTGCTCTTCGGCAGGCCAACCTTAAACTTTCAGAAAGTCCAATCTCATCAATCTCATTCGCAGAGGCCCAACCTGTCGCAGTCGCCACGGCACCTTCCTTGATTTTTGTATACAGAGCTTCACGTTTTTTAGCTGTTAGTTTCTTGGAATCGGTAAGCTCTGATATCCAATGATATTTTTCGGGTTCCTCTTCAATTTTTTCGGCATCCGGCAAAATACAGGAACCAATTACTAGTGGCCCTGCATATGGTCCCCGTCCAACTTCATCAATACCTAAAATCATATTTTGATTATAACAGGGAATCGATCACCCTGAAGAGGATGAGTGCTATCTTTGAATCTAAAAGTTACTTTGAAACATTAAAGCGGAATTCGACAATGTCCCCGTCTTGCATAATATAGGTTTTGCCCACAGTCGCCAATTTTCCAGCCGCTTTCACCGCTGCTTCACTGCCAAGATTCACTAAATCATCGTATTTCATCACTTCTGCAGCAATAAAACCACGCTCAAAATCGGTATGGATTGTGCCTGCTGCTTCTGGTGCAGTCGCTCCTTTCTTGATTGTCCAAGCTCGCACCTCTTTTTTACCAGCGGTCAAGAAGGACTGTAGCCCCAAGGTATCATAGGCCGCTTTCACGAGTTCGCCAAGCGCATCTTCTTCCACGCCATAACTCTCAAGAAATTCCATTTTTTCTGGCAAACTCATACCAGTCATTTCTTCCTCAAGTTTTGCATTTACAAAAACCGCACGAGCTGGAGCAACAAGTTCTCTAAGCTCATTTTTTAAAGACTCATTTGTTAGTTCAGTCTCATCCACGTTAAACATGTAGATCACTGGCTTCTCTGTAAGATATGGAATTTTTTCTTCAGCTGCATCCTTATTTTTCTTACGCTTAGCCTCGACTTTTTCACGGGTTTCAAAATCAGCAAGCTCGAGCTCAGTTTGAATAATTTCAATATCCGCCTTCGGATCGACCGGCGCCGGAGTATTTGCGTTAGCAGAAACATGCATAATGTCATCGTTTTTAAAGACCCGTACCACGTGACAAATAATCTGACACTCGCGAATATGTGCTAGGAATTTATTGCCAAGCCCTTCGCCCTTCGATGCCCCCTCAACCAGTCCCGCAATATCGACAAACTCCACGGTTGCTGGAATCTTTTTCTCGGCTGCATACATTTTCTCCAGGACATCTAATCGTTCATCAGGTACTGGCACAATTCCTACATTCGGTTCGATTGTTGCAAAGGGGTAGTTTGCGGCCAAAGCATGCGCATTTGTCAGCGCATTAAATAATGTCGATTTCCCCACATTCGGCAACCCCACAATTCCAATTTTCAAATTCAAAACAGTTCTCCAAAAAATATTATCTATCTCTGTAGATTATACCATGAACAAATGGTTCCGCTAAGTTTAGCCTAACTTATAGAAATCGATCGCTGGCGACTGCATTGAATCATCGGTAATCTCAGGCTTCTTTTTTGTGAAACTAACACTTGAGATTTCTCTTCGCAGTAAATTCACATCTTTGATTTTTGATATAAAGCCGTTCTTTTGTTCAATCTTTGATATGGCTATTTTTATCTCTTCGTCATTAAATACATAATCCTGCATTATAGATTTAAAAATGTTTGAAATTCTTTTCTCAGGCATATCAAGTATCCATTTTGCCACATTCCCGTCAATACTTACATCAAGCTTATAGTTTGAATCTTCTAGTCCTTTTTCTTTCAGGGCCTTAGTGAAGGAATCAAAAAATACATACATATGTATGTGCGTATAATTAGCAGAGCTAGAATATGAATAAATTTTCATAACAAATTATTTAAATTCTAGCATAAATTAAGGTAAACTTTAGCTTGACCAAAAACTAAGTAGAGTTAATAGTAAGATGATTTAATGGAAAAATGGCACAATCTAATATCCATCCATGCAGTATAATAGAACAAATGGCAAGTAAAAATTATGCATTCATCGACGGTAATAATATATATCTCGGTACAAAGGCCCAAGATATAAATTTAGACTATGGCAAATTGCGTAAATATTTACGTAATAAATTCGATGTCGAAAAGGTATTCCTCTTTATCGGATATGACCCCCGCAATACTATGCTTTATTCAACTTTACAAACCCATGGTTATATATTAATTTTTAAACCAACGGTTATATTTGAGGACGAAAAAGGTAATCGAACGATGAAAGGTAATGTTGATGCAGAACTTGTACTGCATGCCTCAGCCATAGAATATGATAGGTATGACCAGGCGATTATTGTAACTTCAGATGGCGATTTTGCATGTTTAATACAATATTTAAGTAAGAATAACAAACTAAGAAAGATAATCACTCCAACTGAAAGATATTCAAAACTATTAAAACCTTTTGTGGCCGACATTCTACCAATAAAAACGATAAAGAATCAAATAGAGAAAAAATAACCGGAATTCGCGTTCGGTGCAAGAACCTTAGGCTAGTCCGGTCATGGTGATATATAGATTATACACCATTTTGTTAAAAAAGACAATACTTCTTAATGCTGGCACGGTCATTGTTAGTACGTCCTCTGCTCTGGACAACCCGCGAGGATTTGCGACATTGCATTTTTCAGATTCAAGTTAAAACCTCTGTTCTATTGAATAATATCTCTTAAATTCTAGCATATTATCTGAAGAGGTTTCTTGTATGCTATATTTAATATAACAAATCAAGAAGAGGTATAAGAATGGGTTAAGGACCCAAATTAGAAAACTATAGGGGGCTTGAAGTTATTTTTTGAATTCGACTATTAGTTCGTGATAGTATATAGATATGAATCAAGAAGAACTACTTAGCAAAAAGCGCGCCCTCGAGTTGTATGAAACCAGAAAAATTATGGATTTTGAGGTAGGTACAACTGCTGGACTTCAGCAGATTCATCAATATTTATTCCAGGATATTTTTGATTTTGCAGGACAAATTCGCACCGTGAATATTGCGAAAGGGAATATGCGCTTTGCTCCAGTTCTCTTTCTCGAACAAAACTTAAAAACCATCGACACTCTTCCGGAAACAACTTTTGAAGAAATTATTACAAAATATGTTGAGATGAATATTGCTCATCCATTCCGCGAGGGGAATGGTCGCGCGATACGCATTTGGCTAGACCAAATTCTCAAAAAATCTCTCAAAAAATGTATCGACTGGTCCAAGGTCGACAAATCTGAATATCTTTCCGCAATGGAGCGCTCCCCAGTGAATCAACTTGAAATTCAGGAGTTACTTCGTCACAATCTTACCGACCAAATCGAGGACCGCGAGGTTTATATGAAGGGCATTCAGGCTTCATATCAGTATGAAGATATGGATGATTACGACGTTCACACATTGTAGTCTTGAAGTATGTAATCTATGGAAAAGCTAAAGTCGCAGGCTTAAGTTTAATACGTCCTCTGCTTTGGGCAGCTTTCAAGAATTTGCGACATCGCTTCTTTTTCCGCCTCCGTCACCCAAAGCTCGTATTTATATTTGACTGAAATTTGTCTCGCCACATATTGGCAACGAAAACTTTTATTCTTCGGCAGCCATGTCGCCGCGTCTCCATCTGATTTTTGCTGATTTGCAGCCGCCTGTACTGCAATGAGATTTAGAGGGTCCGTCGCAATCTTCAGTCTCTCCTCGGCAGATTTATACTGTGCTCCTTTCTGCCAAGCGTCCGACAACGCCACCACATGGTCTATCTGCACCTGCTTTGAAATCTCTTGTCTTGAATGAAACTCCATCTCCTCGCCAGTATAGGGCTCATAAAACTTTCCAGCCACCACATTACATTTCTCATCCACCTTCGCTGTTTCGCCAAAATCTCGTTTCAGAATTCGCTGTCTTAAATTGCAACCTTCAATATCTGGCCAGCCATTATAAAATTCTGTTCGCTTATATCCAGTTTTCGGCGCCCGCCCTTTTACCTCAAGTTTAGCTAGTAGCTCCGTTGCAAGTGGTACTCCTTCGGCTCTTTGTTCGCCATTATCGACGGCGCCCTTTTCTGCCGAACTAGCACTCGTTACTTCTTTCGCGCTTGATTCGGCTTTCTTCTGCCAAGTATTCGGATTTGCAATAATCGTCAGAATCACCGCACCACTTAAAATCAGCGCCGTGATTGCCCGTCTTGTTTTGTGAATTGTTTTAAAGCTCATTTAATTTCTCCTTTTATAAGTAGGTTGGGTAGCTTTTAGACTTTAATAAAAATTAGAAGCTTCGCCCTTCCGAACCTATTTAGATTCTTTCAAAGTCCTAGCATACTTCACCACCGACATCAGATCTTGATCCATATCAAAATCAGTTTCCGGCAGATCTCCCACAATCATCTCGATTAACTTATCAAAACTCATTAGTCCCGTTACTTTTCCATGGTCATCCACCACGATAAAGAAGTAGCAGCTCGTACGAATGAATGCTAAAAGTGCTTCCTTTAAGGTATAATTTTCGCTCATGAAATAGACATTTTTATCTAGGAATGCCGAAGCTCGATCAGTTTCTTTGACACTTAGACTAAATAATGTCTTAGTATGAATTAGACCAACAATCTCGCCTCTCGCTCCCACCACAGGGAAATGTGACAAGCCAGATTGGTAGAGTCGAGATAAAGTTAAAGGTCCCATGAAGTCATTTTCATGAATAATGATCACTTCGTTCTTTGGCGTCATTACCTCCTTCACCAGCTTGCTATCAAAAGTCATCGCCGCCGCCATCGTTCTTCTTTGCTGCTTCGAGATTACTTCTCCAGACAATTTATTAATCAACCACACCAGATCCTCAGTCGTTTCTGGGTAGAAGATTTCAGGAAGATTTTCAGGAGAAATGCTTTGGTTATTAATACTTCTGTCAGTATTATTCTCAGTGTCGGACTCGTTTGCTCCTTCAATTTCGCTCATCTCTGCCTCGTGTCGTACTAGATTTGCCGCCGCATCTTTGTCGGTGAAAATATTCCGGTTCATTGGTCCCACAAAAGAAGAATCAACCGGGCTTGCTGACTCATTAATATTTTCATGCTTAGGGGTAGGCTCCAAATTACCGTTACCACTATCAGAACTACCATCATCAGACCTACCATCATCAAAATTTTCATCATCAGGTGATTTTTTCTCAACAGCAATCTTGCCCAAAGTTCTAGCTATCCCCCGAAAGAGTCCACCAAACTTCTCGCCTATCTGAGCAAAAAAACCTTTTTTCTCTTCACCAAAAATCCCTGAAGATTGGTTTAAATCCGCACCTCGATCCGCACTCGTATCGTCCATTTTTACCTCCGTTTTCGTCGCACTGCCCACAAACACGCTAAAATATGCTAATATCTATATTATACAAAAATTTATTGAATTAAGCGATAGATTTTGCTTAGGAGGTTTATGAAGAAATTACCAATTATTGCCTTTGGCGCGCTGATTGTCGGTTTTCTGGCTCTCTGTGTTTACTCTTATAATCAGAACCAGCAATACGATCAGTGGATTGCGTCTCTAGATCGTTCAAAATATATTGAAAAAGATGAGCGCAACGGTAATCTTGGCGATAACTATGAGGGAAATAAGGACGCCAAGGTGCTCATCGTGGAGTATGCGGATTATCAGTGCCCAGGCTGCGCCACTACCTTTCCATATCTTTCAGAAATTGTTGAAGAATATAAAGGCAAGGTTGGTCTAATTTTTCGTAGCTTTATTCTTAGTTATCATAAAAATGGTACTGCGGCCGCCCATGCTGCCAACGCTGCTGCTCTTCAGGGTTACTGGCAAGCCTACGCTACTATTCTCTTTAAAAATCAGGCTGAATGGGAAGACCTAGAGGCGGGGAAGCGTGATGCTAAGTTTAAATCTTATTTCGAAGAAGCCTCGAAAGGTCAGGGCAATGCGGATCAGTTCCTCTCTGACATGAATAGCGAGTCCGTCAAAAAGAAGGTTAAATCCGATATGGCAGTCGCTAAACTCGTGAATATTACAGAGACTCCAACGATTATTATTAATGGCGAAAAACTTCCAACCATCTCTGTCAACGAATCCACCTTCAAAAAGACTATTCATGAAATGATCGATGCCGCATTGAAGAAAGCGGAGTCTGGCTCTTCAAATAATACCAAATAGGGAGAATAAGATGTCTCAGCCAAAAATAGATTTCGTCATCACTTGGGTCGACGGTACTGATCCCAAATGGTTGGCTGAGAAATTACGAACTCTTCAAGAGGTAGATTCTTTAGAGGCTCAAAAAACCGACTCCTCCGATCTTCGCTTCCGTAATGATTTTGATTTCCTCAAGTTCTGGTTTCGTGGTGTCGAAAAATTCGCCCCATGGGTTAATCAAATCTTCTTTGTTACCTATGGGCACACGCCAAACTGGCTGAACTTAGCTCATCCCAAGCTTAAAATTATTCGTCATGATGATTTTATTCCGCATGAATTTCTCCCCACTTTTAATTCTCATACTATTGAAAATCATCTCCACCTAATCCCCGGACTCTCGGAGTATTTCGTCTATTTTAATGATGATTTCTATCTGTTAAAGGCCACAAAGCCAACTGATTTCTTTATAAAAGCTAGCTCTAAAAAACTAGCCAAAAGCCAAAAACACTCTAAAACCTCAGCAGAAACCTATCTTCCGCGCGCCTCTTTCGCCGAAAATATTCTAATAAATAATCCGTCACGTGATATATTCCCATATATCCAAATGAATAATATGGCTTTAATAAATCAAAAATATCGCAAATCTGAGTTCTATCGCCAGCATTTTTTCAAAGCTTATAATCTCAAGTATGGTATTTTTAATCTTCGAAACTTACTGCTGTCTTCTTGGAAAGAGTTTTCTCTTATCTATGATCCACATTGTGCCACGTCTTATCGAAAATCAACGTTTAAGGCGGTCTGGCGAGAACATAATGAACAACTTGAGGCGACTTCAGCTCACCCATTCCGCTCCAGCCAAGATATCTCACATTTGATATTTTTCTACACTCAACTCCTTGACGGTGCTTTTATTCCACGTTCTGCCAAATTCTCCCATCACACCATGCTAGGCGAGGATGATAATAACCAAAAAATTATTCAAATGGTCAAAAAGCAAAAATATCACATTCTCTGCATTAATGACGGCGAAGTAAAGAATCCAGCCAAGACCAAAACAGCGCTTGAACAGGCCTTCACCAAGATCCTTCCTGAAAAATCCCAATTTGAAAAATAACCAATCAATGTTATAATATGCTCGTTACCAGCCCGGTAAAGTAATTTAAAACCGTGCTAAATTTGAGATTATAATCTCGTCTTCAGAAAAGGGGGAATTATGTTAATTGAATACGATGACAATATTTTATCAAGTGAACTCACCGAAGTTGTTACGACCATCATCAAGATTATTAATGCCAGCATCGCCGAAAGGGAAGTCACGATTAGTTGTGTTTATAACCTCTTCGCCAATATCAAAAGCCTCATCACCCTTGATCAGGCTTTTAACGATAAGCTAGGATATGGCACTCTTGAGTATCAATTCTTTGACCTCACAGAGGACTACGACGCTTTTAATTTTTTAGCGAAACCTCTGCCATAGATCAGATTCAAGATAAGCAAGTCTCCGACCTCACTCTCAATGACCTCGAGGATGTTGTTGATTTTTATGTTCAACTTCTCAAGGAAGAGCGCACCGTCTATCAAGATTTTATGCTACTGGCAAAAAGTCCCTTTGTGAATTTTTATGCAAGTATCCGTTCTGGCACTCTTGAAGAGTATCTTACGGCTATGCGAAGAAGCAGCGAAAAGCTGGCAAAGTATTACGAAATTCTGTCAGAGTGTCAACAGTCGCTTTGTCTGATTCGCAATAAACATTTACATCTCTACAAAGCGATTGATGTTATGATTATCCAGATCAACTGGATCCTAAGGAATGAGCAACTTACTCTTGAACAGTACTCTGTTGGCGCTCTAGTCGACTATCTTGAGCCATTCGTTCAAACAGATAGTCAAGAAGAATAAAGTGATGTCTTCTGGAGAGGGCCTTAAGTAGCTTCCCGGTCGTCATGAAGCGGATTCTGAATTTCTCACAGCACGTCACTTCTATTTTATTTAAGGAGCTTCGGCTCCTTTTTTAGGGCCCCGCTCACAGGACTCTTGCCAAAATTAAAAAACAGATTATAATACTCCTGTTGCATCCTAGGACAGCAACAAATGTACATTAAAAATCGTTAAGCAAAAATTCCTTTCAAGGAGGAAAAGATGATATTTGGTTTTTTAAAGGCTAAGCATGATCAAGCGGACCAACCAGAAAAAGCGACACGGAGCCCGTTCTGCAGACTTAGTCAGTTTAAGATTAATGGTACAAAGAAGAAGTTCTTACGCTTTATGAATTCTTTCAGGAGTACCGGTTTGATTTACTTCGGCGATGAGGCAAGGGAAAATGAGTGGTTCTTCGATAGGCTCATTTATGAATATCCTGAGCTGGTGTTGCGAATTTCTCGTCTCAAACTGAAGCCGAATGATAATAAAAGCATCCCAATTTTGCTCGACATGTTTATGGGGCCCGAGGCTTATTATGGATTCGACGAAACGGATCTTCCTCCTGTGCTTCTGTGTCATTGGCATGCCGTACAAAGAAATCATGATGAGCAACTAGGATAAACTGAGTAATTTTGGGGTTTTAATATATACATCTTAACGAGACATCAGGTGTATAACTGGGTATTCCGGTCGTATACACCAAAAATACAATTGAATATAGGAATCATTACAATACAAAACTACAAGTCTTAACGATTTTATGGGAGCCGCGGCTCCCTTTTTCATGCTCACAAAATCACACCTTAATCATACCTTAATCGCACTTCCAAAACGTTTATTCTTGCACTATATATTATTTATGTTTTAATAGAACATGTTACAGTGATATAGTAAAGTATTTTAAAATACTAAAACTCAAGAAGCCCGCTCAAAAAAGAGCATGTCAAGGTGGGATTTCCATCTTAGTTTCCGTGTCAAAAGACACAACAAAGGAGAAGAAATGAAGAAAACAGAAATGAATGCAAAAAAGAGTACAATAATCGAGGCGGCGAATCCTAATCAGACCAGTATAAGTGAAAAATTATTTTTTACTTATACGGATGAGTTAGTGAAGGCTAAGCTGGATCTGGTGGGGAAGACTAGTCAGATGCTTGCCACTATTAAGGCTTATATTCCTTTGAACGTGATTGATGTTCAGAGAGTCGAATATATGGCTTTTGAGCAGATTTTACTGCAGGCAACTGAGTATTACGAGAAGCTTTTAAGAGCGAAAATCTTAAAAGTCTTGGAATACTACCATAATCATCCGGACTATGCGGCTGCTACGATTGTCTCTTCGATCTGTATTTACATTTTCGATGAGGAAAAGTGGATCATAAAGCTCTTCCAGGAGTTGATCGACGATCCATTCACCAAGCTGTTTTTTAAGAAGCATGCTGAGCTAGGTCGTCAGTTTTATCAGGATATTGAGTGTACCAGTGACTGCGTTGTTTCTCTGAAGGGTAAACTACTTGCTCTCGAGGCTCAGATTAAAGAGGAGTTTGAGAATAAGTCGCTATGTGTGAAGGTGGCGAGTGAGCTCAGTCATAATTTACGATTAATTATTAAAAGTTTAGATAATAAGGAGTCGTCAGAATTATGGCGCGGCGCGAAGAGCAACCTGCAGATTTTTGAGATGCTAAAGAAGGGAACTCAGCCTCTCCCAGAGAATTTTAAGATGGGGCTATCCAATCCTTCAGCGGATATGCAGCTCTCTCCAGAGGAGCTTAAGGCACTCATGGGAAGTGGCTCTAAGTCGACACCACAAGCAAAAAAGGAGTCGATCTATCCAGAGTTCAGGGATCAAACAGAGCTTGACGTAAGGCCGGCAAAGTCGTTAACGCATAATGATTCAAATCGCAAGATCCATGTTGTCGGATCTCAGAGTGATGGAGTTGTTAGCTAGAAGGTATGAGAGAAAAAGCAAAGAAGAGTTTTAGTATAGCTTGGGAGGCTGAGGCCTCCCTTTTTAATGGACTTAAATAATTACGCTCAAGGTTGACTTATTCAAAAAAACTTGTATCCTAAATATTAGACTATTATAGGTTAGTTAGGTGGATATATATCTTATGATAAGATTATTTTTTCGCTAGTATTAAATAGTAAAACAGTGATAAAGTCAAATAATAGTAAAGGAAAAAATGAAAAAAATAAATCACATCCTTAAGGCTAAACTTTTTCAAATAATACTTCTAATCGCTCTTGACAGCATTATTTTTTCTTGCGTATCTTTTTTGGCAATTTCGCTAAGATTTGACTTTAATGACATTCCCAATGAGTTCTTTCTTAATATAAGAAATCTTCTTTGGCTAGATATTCTTATTATGCTTTCTGTCTTCGCTGGATTTGGTCTATATATTTCTATCTGGAGATATGCATCAGTGAATGAATTATTGCAGATCATCCCAGCTTGTTTCATAAGCGAAGCAATTATTTTTCTTTATAAAAACATCTTACATATCAAGATGCCAACTAGTTACTTTATTATCCATACTCTATTCATGATTCTCGCCGTGAGCTTGATAAGATATTCATACAGGATTGCAAGATTTATCTATCTAAAATCTCTAAATAAACGAAAAACAAAAAATACTATTATTGTGGGTAGCGGTGAAGCTGGTAGACTACTTATTGATGAAATTTCTCGAAATAACAACGAGTTTGATGAAAAGATTGTATGTGTTATTGATGATAACAAAAACAGAAAAGGTTCTCGCATTAAGGGTATTCCTATTTTTGGCAATCGTAGGTTAATTAAAAATGCTGCCGAAAAATTCAATGCAGATGAAATTATTATCGCAATTCCTTCTGCATCAAAAAGTGTTATTTCAGAGATAGTTAAAGAATGTCAGAAAACTAAATGTGAGATTAAGATTCTTCCTTCTATTTATCTCTCAATGAATCAAAGGACTACAAATCTTATATCTAATATTCGACCACTTTCATATGAAGATTTCCTAGGGCGTGATCAAGTTGAAATTAATTTTGATGAAATCAAAGGTAACCTAGCTGGTCAAAAAGTGATTGTTACTGGCGGTGGAGGTTCTATTGGCTCAGAGTTATGCCGACAAATTGCAAAATGTGAACCAGCAGAATTAGTTATCTTTGATATATAT
>CALFGG010000047.1 GCA_937958235.1 uncultured Candidatus Saccharibacteria bacterium | reverse complement strand
AGGCGCAGCAGGATTATCTCCTGCCTCATGTGGAGGAGGGCACCATCATTTTGATAGGGGCAACCACGGAAAATCCCTACTTTGAAGTGAATATCGCTCTGCTTTCCCGTTCTCAGCTTTTCGAATTGCATTCTCTAAAGAAGGAAGATATTGTAAAGCTATTGCAAACGGCGACACAGGATAAGACTCGGGGAATGGGAAATTACAATGCGGTGCTGGAGGAAGAGGCCTGCGAGTTTTTGGCAGAGCATGCCTTCGGAGATGCCAGGGTGGCCTTAAATGCCTTGGAGCTTGCCATTCTTAGTACCAATCCTTCTGCAAACGGAGAAATCCGCATCACCAAGGAGGTGGTGGCGGAGCGTATGCAGGAGAAGATTCTTCGTTATGACGGAGAGTCGGAGCATTACGACACCATTTCCGCCTTTATCAAATCCATGCGCGGCAGCGATGTCGATGCCACATTATACTATTTAGCACGTATGTTAGAGGGTGGAGAAGATCCAAAATTTATCGCTCGCCGTATGGTCATTTTTGCCTCCGAGGATATTGGGCTTGGTGGCAATGGCGCACTCGGCCTAGCTGTCTCCGCCTTTCAAGCAGTCGAACGAATTGGTATGCCCGAATCTGGCATTATCCTTTCTCATGTTGCTGCCGCTCTAGCCAAATCGAAGAAGGACCGCAGCAGCTATGACGCCTGGAATCGCGCTAAAGAGCTAGCCAGAAATACCCGTAATCTACCAATTCCGCTTGGTATCCGTAATGCCCCCACTAAGTTAATGCAGGATCTAGGCTATGCCAAGGGATATAAATGGGAGGCCGGTTTTCACCACGACGTCAGTTACTTACCAGACGAGATTAAAGATCAAAAAATTTATTTTCCCACCAAGCCATAAATCTAACCAAGAATCGTATGTACTTTTTGTTTTAGAACTGGCACTACATCTCGCTCAAACCATGGATTCTTTGCTTGCCAACGAAAATTTAACGGACTAGGATGCACAATAGGAAAATATTTCGGTAAATATTCCTGAAAACATTTTACCGTTTCAGTTAAATTCTTTTTTCTTGTGTCTTTAAGATAATACTTAATTGCATACTCGCCTATCAAAATAATTAACTGAGTTTTTGGCATCAATTTCATAATATCCTCATGATATTCTTCAGCGATGAACTTACGCGGTGGTAAATCCCCAGTTTTTCCTTTACCTGGATAATAAAAATCCATAGGCATAATTGCAATTTTTTCTGAATAAAAAGTCGCCTCATCTATACCCATCCAATTACGCAATTTTTCTCCAGACTTATCCTTAAATGGAACTTTATTCTCTTCAACTTTCGCTCCAGGAGCTTGTCCGATAATTAGAATTTCTGCATCTTCAGAGATTTGAAGAATTGGCGGCACCCCGCGCATAGTGTAACTTGCATTACGCGGGTCAGTCTTTAGTTTTTTGATTATTTCTTCCATCTTTTCCAATTCCATTTCTATAAACTAAACAACAAGGTTGGTTAGAGTTATATTTTCTGCATTATAGCACCCCTGTGTTTTTCTATTTATTTTGCTATAATAAACGCATAAAGGAGTAAAGCTATGATTTTTATTGTCATCATCTTAATCGCCGCCCTTATTATTATTCCCGGCGTCAGAATTATTAATCAATACGAACGCGGCGTTGTCCAACGTCTTGGCCGTTTTCGTAAAATCCTTGATCCAGGACTTCATGTCATTATCCCCTATATTGACACTATGCGCAGCGTCGATGTCCGTACTACACCAATGGATGTCCCAAAACAAGAAGTTATCACTAAAGATAACGTCACAGTTAATGCCGTCGTTTATTTCCATGTAATTGATGCCAAAAAGGCTGTTTTTGAAACCACCAATTATGCTTATGCGACCTCCACTTTTGCCCAAACCGCATTACGTGATGTCACTGGTAACTTCGACCTAGATGAATTACTCTCAAAACGTGACGAAATTTCTAGCCAGATTAAAGAAATCGTTGATGCCCAAACCGATAAATGGGGAATCGATATTGAAAGTGTCAAACTCCAAAATATCGAACTTCCTTCTGACATGAAACGTGCCATGGCCAAGCAAGCTGAAGCCGAACGCGAACGTCGTGCTGCCATTATCTCTGCTGAAGGTGAAAAGGCTTCTGCTGCCGCTGTTGCCGAAGCTGCCGAACTACTTGCTAAAACTCCTGGTGGTCTTAATATTCGTACTCTTCAGACTCTTGAGAAAATCAGTACTGATCCATCTCAGAAGACAGTCATCCTTCTTCCGACCGACCTTGCCGGCGGACTCAAGAATCTTCTTAAATAAAAATGCTGTTTCATAAAAATAGTGCCAGATGGCACTATTTTTTATTCTAAAATTTCAACTCACAATTACTGCAGTAATAACGGTAATCTTCCAAACAACACCCACCAAGCCAAATTCTCCCCTCCGCCTCCGCTTTTTCCATCTCTTCATCCATCACTGGCATTCCATAGATAATCCTTGCCGTATGTTTGTTTCCGCATTTAGGACAAATTGATCGCAACTTTTCAATCTGCCGTTTTCGATCTTCTTCAAGCATCCGATCGACCTCCACCATTCTTCTTAATTCAGCTTTTTCGTCTTCATTAAAGAATTTCTCAACCTCATAAAGCAAGGCTTTTCTATTTTGGCAAAACTTATATAGAAAAGTACAGAATATTTTTACCTGCTCACCCTCACCCTCCTTAATCCATTGCCTTAGCTTATCCCCAAGATGTAAGTACATATAATGACCGCTTGCCTCATAAAATTCATGGAGAATCTCATCATACTTACGCCCCATATGAAGACTAAAACCCTGTTTGATCAATTGATCAATATTTGGCATTTTATAGACGTCT
>CALFGG010000046.1 GCA_937958235.1 uncultured Candidatus Saccharibacteria bacterium | reverse complement strand
AACTATGCCAAAATCGAAAGAATGGTGAGCTTTGCCATCCAGGAGATGTTGCAGGTATTGCTCATGCGATGAAACGGATTTTAATAGATCCAGAGCGCTTAAAAAAGTATAAATTAGCTTCAATCGAGATTGCAAAACGCCATGACCTAAAACGCACGATTGCGCGTTTTGAGGAAATTTATGAGCAGGCGATTATATTAAAAAATACGGAAGAATAAAATGAATATTTGGCAAGATTTACCTAAAGGTTTTACGATTTTAGCCCCCATGGAGGGGGTGACGGATGTGGTATTTCGGCAAGTAATTGAGCGAGCTGGACGACCGGATTTGTTCTATACTGAATTTACGAATGTCACGTCGTATGCATCTGAAAAAGGGCGACATGATGCTTTGGAGCGACTAACGGTCTGCGAAGCGGATGCTCCGATTATTGCGCAGATTTGGGGTAAAATTCCAGAACACTTCGCTCTAATTGCGCGAGAGCTAGAGGGGTTAGGCTTTCAGGGATTAGATATTAATATGGGGTGTCCAGATCGGCATGTTAATAAGGCCGGAGGTGGGGCGGCAATGATTAGGACGCCGAAGCTTGCGATTGATTGTATTAATGAGGCTAAAAAGAATACGAACTTACCGGTATCAGTGAAGACCAGGCTGGGCTTTACTTATGTTGACGAGTATAAGGATTGGTTGCCAATTGTCTTAAAACAACAAGTTGCAAATCTGACTATTCATTTGCGTACACGAAAAGAAATGTCGAAAGTGCCAGCACATTTTGATTTGATTCCAGAGATTTTGAAGTTGCGTGATGAAATTGCGCCGGCAACACGACTAACTATTAATGGTGATATCCTAAATTATCAGCATGTACAGGAGTTAAGAGAGAAATATCCAGAGGTCGATGGTTTTATGATTGGACGTGGTGTATTCTCGAATCCATATTGCTTTACCAATCGAAGGCCAGTCTCACAAGAGGGGGACATAAGTGTGCTTGAGTTAATGAACTTATTTAAATATCATTTAGATTGTTTTGATGCAAGAAAAAAAGAGCTGGAGGCGGCGGGGTCGCGTTATCCGTTTGAGCCTTTAAAACGAATGTTTAAGGTGTATATTAATTCATTTGATGGGGCGTCTGATTTGCGCGTGAAATTGATGGACTGTAAGAACACTGATGAGATTAGGCTAGTGATTGACGAATTTTTAGGCAAGGTTGGGTCTTAAAAAATAGCTAAGTGACTAGGGTAAAAATTAATTTATTCATCAAAAAAAGAGACCGACGGTCTCTTTTAGAACTTACGCAAGACGCAGATGCCAGGAAAGATCGGTGGCATTGAAGGATAGCTGATAGTTGCTTTGTCCTGCGATAACGTCAAAGATGTGGATGGCGGTGTTGCCAATAAAACGAATGTGGGTTTGGAGGAGTTCAGTAACTTCAAACTCTTCCCCACTGCGTTTTTTGAAATTTAATGGCTGACAAGGGGTCATTTCGTACCCGAAGAGAGCCATGACTTCGACGCGTTCTTGATTATTGTTAATATTATTTTTCATAAGTAACTCCTTGATTTATTTAAAATGGAGTCATTTATGCGAGCCTGATTTATTGGCTCCTGGCTAAAAGTATAAATGACGATACTTAAAGCTTTTGAATTTTCTCATTGTCAGTGACCGAAGTATGACAAGATAGCTTATATTATAGTGGATATGCTTAAAATAAAAAAGAGGGGAGCCAATTGGCTCCCCGAGAGAAGATTTTGGAAAAAACACATGGCCCCTCCCTAAGGAAGGAAAATTTTACGCTTAGTAACGTGGTCTCCAGCCAAGGATTTCAGCGCCGTCCTTAATCCGACGCTTTTCCTCGGTTGTTGCATCCGTAAAGCGTTCTGGGTGCTCGTGGAGTGCCTCAGCAACGGTTTCATAGCCGTCACGATCGGTGTCATACGAGCATCCAGTTACCTTATCGGTAATTACCCATCCCATACATATTCACCCCCTTTCTGTATGGAATCCAACGAGAAGTATAGCCTATATATAAAAAAATTAACGATTGTGTTATGTGTTGTAGTATTGAAGATGGCTATTCTTCTCGCGTTTTCCAAAATTTAAAGTACACTCACCCCCTTCCTTGGGCAAGTTTTTAAGACAGGACTCACCCCGAAACAAAGTCAGGACGAGCCCCGTAGCGACAGTTTCTCAACGTTGCTTGTTTATAATAACATATAAATTAATAAAGTCAACTATTTTTATAAAGATCAATGAGTTGATGGCAGAATTTTTTAATGTCGGCCAAGGTGGCGTCGGTGGTGTTTGTGAGATTAAGTGGCGAGTCGGGTCGCAAGAAATCTAGGGTAGTAATTTGATGGTAAATGGCTTTAATAAGATCCTCAAAATCCAGACCGTCTTTTGCGATATCTTCTTCGGTCAGAGTAAGCCTATGGAGCTTGCCATCTGGATGGTCAAGGGTCTCACGTCGATTTGGCTTAGTAAAGAGTAGATTCATTGAGCGAACAGTATAGTCATGATAGAACTTGGATTGTTTAAGTAGCAGGCGGTAAAAGAGTAGTTGGAAGTGATAGATATAGAGAGACTCTTTAGAATGCCACTTGTCACGGTTGGAGATAGTGCTAGTTTTAAAGTCATAGATATCGATAAGCTTATTTTGGTCGTCAATATTGAGGTGATCAATTTTTCCAGTAATTGGAATACCGTCAAAAATGAGATGTTCATTACTAAAATCAACTTCAGCCTTAGCGCCGGGGCTTCGTAGGATTGATTGATATTCATCAATCGCGAGGGGTAATTCATCTTCACCACGCTCAATCAAGGTTTTAATGTCTTCTTCTAGTAGGTCCTGTTTTTTGGCCTCTGTGGTGTAAAGCAAAATAGCGTCTTCTTTAGTAAGCTGATTTTTGGTTATCTCCTCGAAGACTTTATGAATTAAATTACCGTAAGCAATATTTAATGAAGTTGGCTCACTAGGTGCTTTAATAATGCTATTAAGGTAAAAATTCAGTGGACCGCCATAAGTGAGACGAATAAATGATGAAATGTGAGAGGCGGAAAGTCGAAAATCTTTTACACGTTCTTTTAGGAGGGGTTCGATTTTTTCGGATGGGTCGAGTAATTTATTTAACCAAATACGACGCATAGCCGAGACCTTTTCATCATCAGAGAGTGTCTCGTTATGTTCGATAACCCGACCAGTTGGAATGAATGGCGAGGAAATATATGATTGATCATCGGTTTGAATAACTTTTTCATCGAGAAAGGAGAGGGGTTTATTTTCTTTTTCTGCGTCATCAGCATACTTTGGGCTGGTTATAGTAAGGGTTTTGGCAGCACGGGTGATAGCGACAAAGAGAAGTCGTTTTTTGCCGTCTTGGGTATTGCGAGTGTCACCGATAACTTCAAGATTTAGGGGAATAGTAAAGGTATTCGGTCCTCCTGAGCCATCCCAGGCGGAGGCTGTAAGATTGATTAAGAAGACATGCTTAAATTCTAGCCCTTTTGATTTATGGGCGGTCATAAGACTAACGGCCTTGTCAGAATCTCGATAAAAAGTTTGTTCAGTAATGCTGGTTTCAGTCTTTTTGTAATCATCAACGAGCTGGACGAGGTCAGCAAGGCGTAGCTTGTCTTTTTTAGTGCGAGAGAGAAGACGATTACGAAGCAGACGCAAGCGATTATAAAAATCAAAAGTATTTTTGGAGTATGAATTTTTTGAATAAAAAGTAAGAAAAGGAGAGGTGAAAGATTTGGTCTTCTGATTAACAGTGATTTCAATTGGTGAGAACCCGGAAATTATATCAAGCAAGAATTCAAGTGGTAGAGTCAGGGACAGTTTAGCTAGTTCGGCAAAGAAGGTAGCGAGATCGGCAAAATATGGGTTATCGAGATAATTTTGCAGAATTTCAAGCGCTGGACGTTTATGGCGATGGATGGATTGAACGGCGAGAATCATGTCTTCGCTAGGGATACCCCAAAAATCGAAGGAAAGGATTTCGGGTAACATATAGCTGGGGTTTTCCCCTTCAGAAAGTTGATAAATAAAATTACAGAGGGTTAATAATTCATAGATTTGTTCATTTTCTAAAATATTTTCGGTGCGTTCGTAGGCGAGGTCGATTTCGGGGTATTTGCGTAGATATGGAATTAAGGCAGTGGCATACTTATGCTTTGGAAAGAGAATACCAATATCTGAAGGGTTTGTGCCGGCTTGGATGAGCTGATGTACTCGCCCGGCGACCCAGTTATATTCAGCGTCTTGGTTAATAAATTGATGTCTTTCAATGAAAGTTTTTTGAGTAATAGATTTGTTCAGTTGTGACGGCTGATTAGATTCTTTGTCTTCGTTCCCTGCTTGGTTCTTTGAACAAAATATTTGTTCAAAAAGGTAGTCCTCAGGGTCATTTTTTAGGATGTCGAGATTACGTACGGAAGTTAATTCTTTCTTGAGGTCTTCAGTCACTTGATTTTCTGCATGAAGACTACGTTGCATAGCTTCATTTTTAATGAAACTCTCATCTAGCTGATCAGCAATTTTACGTGAGAAGTGAAGAATCTCACTCGTAGAGCGATAGTTCTCGGTGAGAACAATTACTTTTGCGCTAAAATGATTTTTGAAATAAATAAGACTACTGGCTTTAGCTCCCTGGAATTCGAAGATTGATTGATCATCGTCGCCAACAGCCATTACGGAAGGCGACTCCTGCTCGTCGGCGATTAATTCAAGTAATCTAGTTTGTGAAGGGTTCGTATCTTGATACTCATCAACCATGATGTATAGATAGTTCTGAGCGATTTTGCGGCGAAAATCAATATCATCTTCAAGATATTTAATAGGCATTTCAATCATGTCATTAAAATCAAAATATCCGTGTTCCTGAAGATAGCTTTGATACTTCTCATAGAGTTCAGCTAATTCTAGGAGGCGTTGATTGCTAGCTAGTTCGGAAAATTTAAAGATGCCATTTTTGTCTTTTGAAAAATACTTCTTAATAAAGTTATTAATATTTTTTACCGATGGTTTTTCTGAGCTGGCTTGCTCTTCAATGAATGAATAAATTTTTTCATAAAAAACATCAAAAAGAGAGTAGATACGACCTACAATTGGTTGATCGGTTTTGAGTTCACCAAGCTTTTTAAGTAGTGGGAGGTAGACGGTTTCAGCTAGTTTAGCATAGGCATTTTTGCCAGAGGCCTTATCTGGAAGATGCTGCAAGATGGGGGCAAGTTCTTTGTTTAGGATTTCGATATCTTGCTGGTTTTGCTTAACGATAGCTCTGAGCTCTTCCGGCGAAACCTTTGAAACTTTGATTTTAGCAATAAGACTGAGTAAATTTTTTTGCTTCTGTTCAGACTTTAGTAAATAGGAGTTAGGAAGATTTGCTTGCAATTCTTCAATAATTTTTAGTTGAATAATCTCCTCGATGGGCTCAGTAAAGCTACGTTGTGGTTCTGTAGCAAACTGATTATAAAGACCGAGAATTTTTTGACCAAAGGCATGAAAAGTCATAATATCAACCTTGTCAGCGGCTTGACCAATCATGCTGCGCAAGCGTTCTTTCATATTTTCAGCACCGGCCTCTGTGTAAGTAATACACAAAATCATACTTGGATCAGTGTCAGTATTTTGCAGAATGTATTCAACTTTTTTAGAAAGGAGCTGTGTTTTGCCAGTACCAGGGCCAGCCAATACCAGGAGTGGCCCATCCAGATATTCAACTGCTTCTTGTTGCTTTGCATTTAATGGCATAATGCCTCCTTATTTACGTGTTAATAAAACCAAAGACTCAATATGAAACGAGTGATCACTATGTATATTAGATAGTCTTATCTGTATGCAGAAACATATCCACGTACCTTTTAATGATAGCATAAGGTTATCGTTAAAAGATATTAGACAGATAAACTAACATTTATCATAGTCTAAATATTTTTATTACAACAACTTTGTCAAGTAATGACCGTTAATTTGTAGTTTTAGCCGTATCTATTAATCCAAGAACCTCAAAGTAATCATAGAATTCACGGCTATATTTTTTTGTAATCTCACTAGCTCTTTTATTCCAAAAATCATATATGTGTTGTATTTCATCAATACAACCCCTCTTATCTTTTGATCTATATATTTTTAATGGATTATCTAATATTTTATACCATGACATACAATGAACCTCTAAAAAAGATTCATATGTCAACTTTTGAAAATACTCATCTGCATTTTTTATATCCCCTGTATATACTTTGTTCAAATACACGTCTAGAGAATCATAGTGATTGAGTTTTGCGCTCGTTCTTCCATGATACATAGGAATAACCCAAAAATTAGCTAAACAATGATACTTAGACTGATAGTCAATTAATTCTTTAGGCCACTTTTCTTTTGAATTTTGTTCTTTTTTTGTTCTATTACCCGAGATCACATTCGCAAGTGAATTAAATGAATGAATAGTATCTCCCATATAATTCTCATTTTTATATGTCCCATCTTCATTTAAAATTTCTACATTATTTCCTCCTAAAATGTCCTTATATACTATTTTATAGAAACCCACACTTAAATCTGACATATCTTCATCTGGATTACGTTTATATAGCTGTGGGCTATATATAACATTATCTTTCATATAAATTTTAGGAACACTTTTATCACATTTGATAGGGGTAAGTAATATTTTATAAACTTTATTTTCTTTTTCTGTCACTTTATTCTCCATGGTAAATTCTTATTATTTCTCACATTTATTTTCCCTCTATTAAAGTTGCCAATAAAATAATCACCGCTGCTATTATTGTCTATAAATCACAGGCTTTCTTATAATTAAATTCCAACTTTTCATCTTTATTATAATTTAAAAAAGACATAAATACCTCCCTACAAATTCTAAATTCTCTTTATTTAAAAATAAAACCCATTCTTCTTGGTTTTCTGATATTTGCTTTATTGATAAATATTCCGTCATAATCTTTCCGTAAATAAATTTACAGTCACACTTACTGACAATAGTATCAATACGCAGATATGAAAGGAATCCACCAGCCTAGCTGGTGGTTCTTCATTTTCGACCATTAGCGATTACCGCACAATCAAATTCTCCATCTGTAAATGATAGTGTTGTTGTATTGGCTATTTCAAATGTAAGGTTTTCGTATTCTCTATGCTTTCTTTGCTTCCAAAATCATTCATTCAGAAAAATCTGTTCCAATTCACCTTTTGACATGTTTTGAAAGTCTAAATGACAATTGCCCTGAGTCACAAACAAGTTCAAGTACATTCATGTCTTTATTCAAATAAGGACGAATATGTCCACAAGCTTTATCATAAACTCCTTTATCTTTTCTCATAAAAAGAGCGTATAGCTTAGCAAATCTATCCCAAAAATTTTTATTTCTTTTATCACTCACTGTCAACACCCCTTTCGATATATATTATCTTGTCGAGCATTTATATTAAATCATCTTAAAACGCTCATTAATTCCTCCAATCTGGAATGTACTACCTCATTAAAGTTAATAATTCATCTACATATTCTATTGGATGATTTAAACTGATCTCTCCGTGTGTATACCCTTTACATATTTTTAGTTCACTTCTAGAAATCATTCTATTTAATTTATGAGCAGACGAAATTATTTTCTTCGGTTCCTTACTACCTACAAGTATCAGTACTTTAGCTTTTGACTTATGTAAATCATCTCTCACTTGATATTTTGAGTTTGCCTTCAAAAAGGCAATCATTGATTTCTTTGATATCTTGCGGGAATCTCGGTAATAGTCTTCAAACAACTCCTGACGAATTTTAAGTGACTGAAACTGTAATTTAGCAAACCATCGCTTTGTAATCATCCAATAGCTTATATTCATTAATGGCTCAATTAAATAATTTACTAGAGGCATTTCTTCAATTAATGCACTTTCAATAATCGAATACCGACATATATCTGCTCGTATAGATAAGATTTCTATGAGCACTTGCGCTCCTAATGATAGCCCATATATTGCCATGACTTTTCCACCATAGTTATTATCAATATAAGTGATAATTTCAGTCGCATTGCTATTAATGTCAATAAAATCCCTATCGCTCTCGGCATGACCGTCTAAAATCGGTAATACTACATGAAACTCGTTACTGAGTATTTCAGCCTCTTCTCGATAGTTCCACCAAGAAAGCCCTCCTCCATGAAGAAGCATTATTGTATTTGTATTTTCTTTTCCATATTCCTTTATGACCATAACGCTTTTCTTAACTT
Organism: uncultured Candidatus Saccharibacteria bacterium; assembly: GCA_937958235.1. Classification (GTDB taxonomy): domain Bacteria; phylum Patescibacteriota; class Saccharimonadia; order Saccharimonadales; family Saccharimonadaceae; genus Nanosyncoccus. The sequence goes on along the minus strand of CALFGG010000046.1, from coordinate 1,079 downwards.
TCTACATGATATCCGCTATCAATCTGACGTGACGACTTTCTAGCACTATATCACTCACGGATACATATATTCATATAGAGAATGTACTTTTTTATTATCTCACAAGAGGATTTCAACTTCAAACGATTTGTCCAACTATATACGTGACATTAGAACTAACGTCTCTATATGTGGAGTGTGGGGGAAGAAGTTAAAACCTTGAATGGATTGGACATTGTAGTGCTGGAGTAGACTAGAGAGGTCGCGAACTTGCGTAACTGGATTGCAGGATAGATAGACTATTTTTTGAGGTTGGACTTCACAGAGTTTTTGAATGAGCTTTTGGTCACAGCCAGCTCTTGGTGGGTCAAGAATTACGCTAACATCGGCGGAAATTTGATCTAAGACTTCTTCGGATTTGGCAAGAATTGGATGAATGTGCGGATTATTTGTGGTGTGGATTACACGGGTGGAGTTGGCGGTGAGTTCTTCGTAAGCGGATTTATTTACTTCCACGAGAGTAAGAGTCTTATCTCTGGCGACGGATAGCCCAATGGTTCCAACGCCGGCGTAAAGATCTAGGATGGAAGTAGAGTCTTCGAGGAAAGTCTTAATTTGTAATAGCGCAGCCTCATAGACCGGTAAATTAATCTGGAAGAATCCTCCAGGTGAATAAGAATAGGTATTGCCAAGGAGAGTATCAGTAAGGTTCGGAAAGACTGGATGGGGCTTACCGTTTTCAAGGAGTCCACCGCTAACTTCGCCGGATTGATTGGCACGAAGTAGTAATGACTGGAAAGAACGGGCTTCTTGTTTTGTTCGATTTAATTCATCGACAATTTGATTAGCACGAGTAAAAATGGCTGGTATTTCAAGAGAGGAGCTGGTAATGGGCATTTTACGATGAGAGCCACGATAGTGTACGGCGAGTTGAATTCTTTCGATTTCGTGGTTGTAGTAAAGTGAGTATTCCATCTTGTTGCCTTACAAAAGCGATATCCATTGTAAAACGATAAGCATGGTAAACCTGAGTATCTGTCACGTTTTCCGAATGCAACATGGTACCTTTATAAATCCCAAGTTTATTCCCATCTTTGACT
>CALFGG010000045.1 GCA_937958235.1 uncultured Candidatus Saccharibacteria bacterium | reverse complement strand
GGCATTCTTCGCCATCTCAAATCCGCCGCCCTCACCAATATCTTCATGGCAATTATTTTCTCCACCATCGTTTACATGACTCACATTAGCGACAGTATCCCCCGCCTCTTTTTCGGTACTTTTTTCTCCATCAACTTCACTATTTCTTTTTCCGCTCTCTTCCTCATTCACTTCATCAAACGCGAATATCTTGAACATCACACTAAAAAGACTGTTATCTTCACCGATAATACTAATCTTGAAGAAGCCGTTTCCCGCATCAAAAAGCTAGATGCCGAAGATTGTGAAATTATCGGCATCACCCCCCTTACTGGCAAGTTCAAAAATCATTTTTTTTAAGCTCAAAAATCTCCCAGAAGTTAAAAACCCATCTTCAAAACAAGACACCCCTAAAACCTCCACCAAAAATATTCCAACAGATAAAAAAGCTACAAAAATCACTTTTGAACTTAAAGAACTCACTACCGAAGCTCTCGACTACCTTAAACATCACCAAGTTGATCTCGTCATCTTCAGTGTCAACCACATCGACCGCAAAAAAATCAAACACCTCATCGAGGCTGTCAGCGAAATGGGTATCGACTCCCTTATTACCATCGATAGTTTCGCCATCGAAACCCTCGAAACCAAACTTGAAGACTTCGGCACCACCAGTGTCATCCGCCTCTCTCCTCGCCTCTTTACCGACGGAGAATTACTCATCAAACGCCTCATGGACATCTGCGGCGCCCTCATCGGCTGTCTCATTTGCCTGCTCTTTGGTCTCATCGTCGCCCCTCTCATCTTCTTTGAAGACCCTGGACCCATCATTTTCAAACAAAAACGCGTCGGCCGCAATGGTAAATACTTTTACATCTATAAATTCCGCTCCATGTACCAAAATGCCGAAGAACGCCTTAAAGACCTTCAGTCTCAAAATGAAATGCAAGGCTTCATGTTTAAGATGAAAAACGACCCTAGAATTACTAAAGTTGGCAAGTTTCTTCGCAAAACCAGCATCGATGAACTTCCACAGTTTTTTAACGTTTTGGAAGGCAGTATGTCTCTTATTGGCACACGCCCACCAACCATCAACGAATACAACCAATACTCCGCGCACCACAAACGTCGTATCAGTATCAAACCAGGCATCACCGGACTCTGGCAAGTCTCTGGTCGTAGTGAAATTACC
>CALFGG010000044.1 GCA_937958235.1 uncultured Candidatus Saccharibacteria bacterium | reverse complement strand
CTCTCCTCAATTACAGCTGCTTCAACCGGCGCACTTGCCACCTCGGACCATAAAAACGTTAAACTAAATATCGAAAAAAATGCCATAACTAGCATTGCTAAACCTTGGATATGCCTTCTCATACTTTAATTATAACATTATTGCCTTGTTCTGCCTATAAATATATAATTGTTTTAGCTATCTGTTTTCCACTATTGACTATTATGCTTATGTGTGGTATAATATGCTAGTAAATTAAAGTTTCACTTTATATGAAGAAGGTCCATACAAAATTCGCTAGTCTATTACTTGTTTTGAGCTTGTTTTTTGCAAGCTTCTTTTCTACTATTTCAACTTCACTTCCTGTCTTTGCTGACCCTATTCCTTCAAATGCTACTCCTTCCACAAATCCAGATCAAACTACCCCTGATAACACCTCTGGCGATCAGGGAACTAATACTACAAATCCTAATACCACAGATCCTAACGCCACTAATTCTAATCCAGGCACTCCGACCCCAGGCGCTAATACTACGGATGGTTCTACTAGCACAGATGCCACCTCTACCGATAATCAGGAACCTGTCACCTGTACCTCCCAAATTGGTGCCGTCGGCTGGATTATTTGTCCAACCACTGGCCTTCTCGCCAAAGGTATCGATGCTCTTTATGGTATTATTGAAAATCTTCTCAGCGTTAAGCCCCTCGAAATGGGTCGCAACTCCCCAGTCTATCAAGTCTGGGCCTACATGCGTAACCTCGCCAATATCTGTTTCATTATTTTTCTCTTAGTTATTATCTATTCACAAATCACGGGTCTAGGTATTAATAATTACGGCATCAAAAAATCTCTTCCACGCCTCATTATCACCGCTATTATTGTCAATTTCAGCTTCCTCTTCTGTGCTATCGCTGTTGATATTAGTAATATCATCGGTAATAGTCTAAAGGATCTTCTGGCTGGCATCGCTGAAAATGCTATCTCTACCGGCACAATTGACCCTTCAAAAAATACTGGTTTTTACGCCCTCTTCACTACCATCGCTGCTGGTGGTATCGGCACAACCATTCTGCTCGCCTTTCCAGGTGGTCCTCTCGGCCTTCTCCTCGCCATTATCCCTGTTATTGTCGGTGGCATTATCTCAGTTGTCATCGGTCTCTTAGTCCTAGGTCTTCGTCAAGCCCTAGTTGTTTTTCTTGTAGCCATTTCTCCAGTCGCCTTCGTCCTCTACATTCTTCCTAATACCGAAAAACATTTTCAGAAATGGAAAAATTATTTTGCCCAAATGCTCTTCTTCTATCCGATGTTCAGTATGCTCTTTGGTGTCACTAAGCTCGCCAGTATGATCTTCATTACATCTGCCACCACTCCATTCGGTATCATTATTGGTGTTGCTATTCAAGTTCTTCCACTCTTTCTTGCCGCCAATCTTATGCAACTCTCCGGTACTGCTCTTGGAGGAATTAGTAGCAAACTCAATGGCCTTGGTAATAAAGCCTCTGTTGGTGTCGCCAAATCCATTGCTCCAATGCAAGCACTAAATCGCCAGAAAGCCATCGAAAATGCCATGAAACGCAAACGTGTAATGAATCTTCTCCCATGGTACTGGGGTGGAGCAATGGCAGCTAACTCTGCTCTTATGCAACATCATTTTGAAGATGAACTTAAAACCCGTGATGATACTTTAAAACGCTATCGTGATGAAGATCTTGATGCTCAACGTCGTGGTGCACGCATTTTATATCGTGACAAATACGGTAAAGCCGTCTATGCTAAAAAACCTCATGGCAAAGAGGAAATAGATAAAGATGGCAATCCGATCGAACGTACAACTGACTTTGTAGATCCAAAAAATAAAATTATGGAATACACCTACCAAAATCGCGTCGCTAAACTTGCCGCCGATGCTCAACACATAAGAACCGAAGATTACCTTGGCAATATGTCAGATTATCTTGAAGCATATAATAAAGGTAAGAATCCTTTCCTTGAACAACTAGCTAAAAATCAGACTGAAAACTTCCTTACTCTAAAAACTGCTGAATCTTCAAAGAAACGTAATGATTATAACGCTAATAAATTCTATGCAGATACGGTCCGTAATGCAGCCCGAATGGACAGCAACGACGTTCCATTAGATGCTAAAGAGTTTGAAAAATATGTCTCCGCCGGTGCTGGTACCGATGCTTGGTATATTGATAATGGCGCACTCTCTCAGGAAAAAGCCGACAGCCGTTTTATCGCCTTACATATGGTTGCAGCTGATGCAGTTGACGCATACGAAGCTGAGCGCCGTAATAACGTTAATCGCCTCACAACCTATATGGATAAGATGGTTACACTTGACGCGAGTAAATTATATCGACGTATGTTCGAACACAATAATATCGATGGTATTATTGCGGGTAATAACGTACTTTCCCGTCGTGGCGACTATGACAAGATAACCGAGAGCCTAATTGATTACATGGATAAAGGCAGCTTTAAGCTTGGCGATGATGCAACCAATATTCTTGCCCTCAACCTTATGGGTATGAAGGATGCCGCTCCATCACTTGGTCGTTTTGGTAAATTTATTAATATGGAAACCTGGAGATATACTAATGGCGAACGTAAGACTGCTGAAGTAGACGTCAAACAGTATGTTACTGGTAAAGTCGAAGGGGAAGACAATTACACTACAAAAATTAATCTTGCCACCAGTCTTGAAGGTACATCGTTTGCTAAAATCGATCGTACCGCAACCAATGTTCTAGACCTAATGATTAATCAATACGATAATTCTGAAGGTGAAGTACGCAAACAAGTCTTTAATGCTATACGTCCCGCCCTTATTTCTGCTTTTCCATCCTTTGCTTCTGGTAGTGAGCAAATTGTCAACCTTACTAGTTTTCTTACTGGTCTAAACAAAAAACAACTCACTGGCGGCTATAAAGATGCAGATAATATCGAATCAATTGCTAACGAAATCACTAATAACCAAGACTATGAGAAAAAGAGTCAAACCGCTATTTCTGAAATTAAAAATTATCTATCTAGCCTCACGACAAAAAACGCCTCCGATATGAAGACCGACGTTTTAAACGGCATTTTAACTCAACTTACAGCCTCTCATTATAAATTAGATCCAAATGAACTTAATGGTCTTAGCGAAGACGAAAAGAAAACTAAAAAACAAGAAGCTCTTCAAAAGGCTCAAGAAGAGGCTAAACAGGATATTGTTAATACCTTCCTTACTGGCAAAAATAAGATCATCGAGACCTTTGCTAATCCAAATACCAGCCTCTTTGATAACATGAAGGGTGACCTCAAAGATATCATTAAGGATGCTGTTATGAAAGAACGAAAAGAGCAAGAAGTTAACAGAATTGAAATTCGTCAAGAAGCTCAGCAAAAAGTTAAAGACAAAAATAAAAAATAACATAGCAACACAGAAACATTATTTCTGCTTCATTCTCATTAAAATCCCCAAATATCCACCCTGATTATGTTAAAATAGTTCTATATGGCAACATACAAGGTCCCTCAAGACGTTGAGGCGGAAGATAAACTCCTTGGCCCTTTTACTTTTCGACAGTTTATCTATCTTCTCATCTCCGCAGCAGGCATTGCAGTTATTTTTGGTCTCTTCCAAATCTTCCCACTACTTGCCATTATTCCAGTCCCCGTTGTCGGTTTCTTTCTCATCCTCGCTCTGCCACTTAAAAAAGATCAACCGATGGAAGTCTATCTTGCCTCCATTGCTAGCTTCTATTTAAAATCCAACAAACGCCTCTGGACTCCTGGCCAAAAAGAATCAACTATCAAAATCACCGCACCTAAAATAGTCGAAAAACCTCGTGCTCGCAACATCACAGAAGAAGAAGCTTCCACCCGTCTCTCCTTCCTCTCCAACCTTGTCGACTCTGAAGGCTATTCCATTCGTAATAACAGCAATTTTAATGAAGATTTTATCGCCGAAACCAATGACGTGCCAGACATCCTAGATCAAAATAGTAATCAAACAATCAATCAAATGATTGCCAGAGAACAAGAAAATCGTCATGCTAATATCGTCTCCAATATGAAGGCTGCCATTTCTAGCGCCGATCAATTACTACCTCCTCCTTCTCCGCAAATAAGTCAATCACAAGTTGATCCATCAAATCCATTCCAGGCTGCCATTCAAAATCTTCAGCAGGGAAATACTACCTCCTATCAACCCACAGCCTATCCCCAGAATTTCACTCCATCCCCACAAGCCTATCCCCAAAACTTCGCCCCATCCCCACAAGCCTATCCCCAAAATACCTATCCCCAAAACTTCACCCCAAATCCACAATACAATCAACAATTCTTCAACCAGCCACCCATTCCTCCACAACCCCAAGCTTATCCAAATATTCCTTTCACTCCTCAACAAAATTACTCAAACCCCCCTTATCCACCTGGACCAACCCAAGCCACTCCGCCACAGTACATTAATGGCTTTATTAATCAAAATCTTAACCCAGATATTAATCAAGGATTCCAGAATCTTGCCAACAATCAAGATTTTACCATCGACACCATCAGTAAGCAGGCCAACCGCCTCTCGAACACTACACCAACTCAAAATTCCTCCGCGAGTTCTGATACTTTCGCTGGTATTTTCACACCGCCCTCGAATTAATTTTATATTTTAAATAAGGACCACTATGAATCCACAACAACCCCAAAATCAAGCTCAACCAATCCCGAACCAACCCACGCAAGCTACCCCCCAGGTAACTAATCCTATTCCACAGCAATCTCAGTCAACCATGCAGCCTCAAAATCCTCAGCCATACCAAGCAATCCCAGCCGCTCCTGAATTACAAAACGATCAAATCGTCCATCAAGATAATCCTTCCTCCACTCAATCCTCACTTCTTATTTCTGAACTCCGTGATGGACTCATTATTATGAAGGACGGTTCCTTTCGTGCCGTTATCGCCTGTAAGTCCATTAACTATGACCTCATGTCGGAACCAGAACGTGATGGTGTCGAATATGGCTATAAGGGTGTTCTTAATTCACTAGAGTTCCCAATTCAAATTCTCGTCCGTTCACAACGCATCGATATCGCACCATACCTCGAACGTCTCGCCAATATTAGACGCAATAACGACAATATGCTCCTTGGCGTATTGATGGATGACTATATTAACTTTATTGACCAAGTTTCCCAAGAAGCTAATATTATGGACAAATCTTTCTTTGTCGTTGTCCCATATTATTCTTCTGCTGATCTCGAAAAAGCCAGCACTCAAAGCAAAAACATTTTTAGTCTCTTCTTCGGTACCCGTGAGGGTGAAATTACTCGCATTGATCGTAACACCTATGATAAAGCCGTTACAGAAATTAATAATCGTGTACAGGCAGTTATCGGCGGTCTCTTTAATATTGGTATTCATTCTGTTCGTCTAAACACCAAAGAGCTTGCCGAGCTCTTCTACAACTTCAATAACCCCGACACTGCCGTCCGTGAACCATTTATTGATTTTAACAAAATGGGCACCATTTACACTAAAAAAGGTGAGGCACCACAAAAATAAGCAAAAGTAAGGATATATATGGCAAAAAGAAAACCCACTGCTGCTGAACTGGCAGCCCAAGCTCAATCAATGGAAGACGCTGAAGTACAGCGCGCATTTGAACAGGGTATTACCACCCTGCGTGACCTCATTTCACCATCTTCGATTGAAATTCAATCTGATCATTTTCGCCTCGGCACCAAATACGGGCGCACCCTCTATATTTATGGCTATCCTCGCACTATTAGTACTGGTTGGCTTAGCCCCCTCATCAATATGGATGAGGTTCTCGACATCTCAATTTATATCTATCCAGTCGACACAGGTGTAATTATGAAAAACCTCCGTAAGAAAGTTACCCAGCTTGAAGCTGATATTTCTCTCAACGCTGAAAAAGGTCGTATTCGTAATCCTGAAACTGAACATGCCATCCAGGATGCTGAAGAACTCCGCGATGACTTACAGCTTGGTCGTGAAAAATTCTTCCGCTTTGGCCTCTATGTCACTCTTTGGGCTGATTCGCTTGATGAGTTAAATTTCGTCCAGCATAAAATTGAAAATTACTTTGGCTCTTCCATGATCTTTTCCAAAGTCGCCACCTCTCAACAAGAGCAGGGAATGAATTCCACTATGCCAATGGCCACCGACCAACTCATGATCCGTCGCAACATGAATACCAGTGCCATCTCCACTTCCTTTCCATTTACTTCCGCCGACCTTACTCAAGAAAAAGGCATCCTTTACGGTGTCAATCTTCACAACAACGGTCTTGTTATTTTCGACCGCTTCACACTTGAAAATGCCAACCTCGTCGTCTTCGCTAAATCTGGTGCTGGTAAATCCTTTGCCGTTAAGCTCGAAGCTGTTCGTTCTATGATGATGGGTAGTGAAATTGTTATTATCGACCCTGAAAACGAATATCAAAAACTCTGTGATGCCGTTGGTGGATCTTATGTCCGCCTCTCACTTAATTCTGACGTGCGTATTAACCCCTTTGATCTTCCAAAAGTTATTGACTCCGAAGATGCTTCTGACGCTCTTCGTGCCAACCTTGTCACCCTACATGGCCTTTTCCGCCTTATGCTTGGCGGTACTCAATCTGGCCCAGGTGGACAAACCGTTGCCGCCCTCACTCCTAGCGAAGAAGCCGACCTCGATCAGGCCCTCATCGATACCTATGCTCGTGCTGGTATTACTTCAGATCCTTTAACCCATCAATCCACCCCTCCTACCATCGTTAATCTCTACGATACTCTGCTTCATATGGGTGGCTCCGGTCCACAACTTGCCCAACGCCTTCGCAAATATTCCACTGGTACCTTCGCTGGCATCTTCTCCCAACAATCAAATATCGATATTAACAACCAAATGGTCGTCTTCAATATTCGCGATCTCGAAGACGAACTTCGTCCAGTCGCCATGTATATTGTCCTAAATCACATTTGGAATATTGTTCGTGCCAAGCAAAAACGTCGTCTCTTGATTGTTGATGAGGCCTGGCAATTAATGAAATATGATGACTCCGCTAGCTTCCTCTTCTCACTTGCTAAACGTGCTCGTAAATATTATCTTGGTCTCACCACTATCACTCAGGACGTCGAAGACTTTATGTCCAGCAAAATGGGCCGCGCCATTGTCATGAACTCCTCTATGCAATTACTCTTAAAGCAATCGTCCGCTGCCGTTGATGTTTTGTCTGATGTTTTCAAACTTACCTCAGCTGAACGCCAGCTTCTTTCCAGTCTCCCCGTTGGTCAAGGTCTTTTCTTTGCTGGCCAGTCTCACGTCCATATCCAAATCGTTGCTTCCGAAACCGAAACCGGGCTCATCACCACCAGTCCAGTTCGCTATAATCGCTAATTTTATCTGATTTTTCTGGCGCCCTTTCATAACGCTAATGTTCGCCAAAAAATCTATTTTCTTATATAATATAGGTATGCCAAAGGTCTATTATGGTAAGGATTCTATTACTCCTAGTTTTTTGCAGTCAAATCATGATTCCGATTCTGAGGTCTTTCGCTCCCAAGTAGCTAAAGACTCTTTACGCCAATCCGAAGAATCCTCCCTTGATAGTAGCTATAATCAAAATAGCCATGAAGCCGACGTAAAAGACCTGGAACAAAAACCTTTTTACACGGGTAATACTCAAACGATCAAAAAAACATCCAAAAAATCCCTCAGTTCTCGTTTGCGTACTGCTAAAAAACTCAAAAAATACTCACCACTCATTCTTGCAGTTGGTGCTTTTCTGGCTGTTGTTATTTTTCTTTTTGTATCTGTCAGTACCCTTGGCCACCAGATTGAGACCCTAATCACTCGCGCCACCGATACCATGTTTGGCTCATACTCTGAAAACACCATCCGTATTACTGAAGAGCTTCTCGCAAAAAAACAGGGTGCTTTCCCAAAATATTTTGAAAATCGCCTCAAAACCAATGGTATTGAAGTTGCTGACAAAGGCGATAGCTATAATTTTCTTTACGATGGCGCCACCATCACACCTGAGAACTTCCGTAATTTCTACACTAAAAACGTCCCTTTCCAAGAAGCTTTCACGAAAGCTAAGCGCGCCCGTTCCTCAAATTTCTTTGATAAGCCCGCTGTCATGAATCTTGCCAAAATCGGTATCACCAGAAATCTTTATTCGGCCTATCGTTCCACTGGCAATCACGAAACTGACACTAAAAATTACCACACTACCGAAGAAGGCGTCTTCGGTGAAAAAACCAACACAAGTGTTAATACCACAACCGAAACTGAACATACCGACAAAAACGGCAATAAAACCACCGAAGTTAATCCCTCCGGTGAAGACATTGATAGTAGTAACGTCAGTGGTGATACTCCTGAAGTTAAAGCTAATAATTATCTCCTAAGCACCGCTGGCCGTGTTGCCGAAGCTGGTGGCCTAGTCTGCGGCGCTCTCAAAGTTGCCAATCTCATCTCCGTTGCCGTTGCCGCCAATCAAATCTACCAAGCCATGCACTATTTTGTTTCCAATCAGGAAAACATCAGTAAAACTAAAGCTGGTTACGGCAACGAAGCTGCCATTAATCCGCTTATGAACTTCCTTACCACTTCCACTACCGCTGAATATACGGACATTAAAACCGGTCAGACTAAAACCGTTACCGGTGCCCCAATCCAGGCTGAAGGGTTTAATAATATTCTTGCCGGAGAAAACGTTGACCTCAATATGACTAAAAACTATTCCGTCGACTCCGTATTTCTCGCCAGTGGCGTCGCTCTCGGGCTCACTGCCGCCCGTGCTAAAGCCTGTGGTGGTATTCGTGCAGTTGGTGCAGTTATTAGTCTAGCTACTCTCGCCTTTGGTGGTGGACTAATCAAAACCGCCATCACTCTTGTCAAAACCACTGTCATTAATGTCGCCATCGCCGCCACTATTGCCGGAATGCTTGCCGTTCTACTTCCATACATTCAAAAAGCTCTCTTTGAAAACCCTGCTAAAAATCTTGCAGGTAAGCCTGCTGGTGAAGCCTATGTCAAAGGCGCCGCTCTTCTTAATAAAAAGGTAGCCCGTTCCACATCAGGTCAAGCACTTGCTTCCAAAGAGTACGCCACCAGCTACTACCAAGAGACCGTTCTTGCCGCTGCCAGGGAAGCACAACTAGATCGCGAAAAACGCAGTCCATTTGACACTAGCAGCCCAAACACCTTCCTCGGCTCCATCCTTGGTCGCTTTAGTCGTATCTCCACCGCCTCAAATCTTTTTGCCAATCTTACCCACCTCACTAGCATCACTCAAAATTCTTTTGGTAGCTTCCTCGGTCAAACAACCGCCAAGGTTTATGCTGCTGATGGTTCCGAAAATTTCGTTACTGACACCGATCTTGCCGGCATCAATTATCAGAAGATTTTCAGCGATGAATCCACCTGTGAAAGTCTTTCAAATATTGGTGCTGCCTGTGACATGTATGGTGCTGAAATTACCGCCACCGATACTAGTGTTGAGAAAATTAGTTCTTCAGACCCTGAGTATCAAAAAGTAATCAATCAAAATATTCGAAAGAATGCTAAAGGTTTTGATGAAGTCATCCCAAATTCTCTTCTTGCCCGTAAAATTATGTTCTGCGATGAACGTGATTCGCCATTCGGCCACTACGACTCCAATATAGCCAACGCCTTTAATATCAGTCTTGGTTTCGCAAACAACATTCCTATTATTTCCGATGCTGTTGAATTAGTTAATGCGGTCACCGATATGACACCAGAGGCCGAAGGTTGGTCCACCGGCTCCTTCTGTGTTATGGGTAAAACCAACCCATACTGGGAACAGATGAAATATCTTCAGCATTATATAGAACACAATCGTATTTGCACCCAAATTAAATGCACCAGCGTCACCGATGAAGAAGGAAATGACCAAAACCCCATCACTGCCTATAAAGAAGCCTATTACGCTAAAAATCCTATCGACACTTCACGCCCAGGTATCCTCGCTCGTATCTCCGGCATCACCAAAAATCAAGCCGAAACCGTTCTAGCCCTGCTCGACTACGCCTCATATTTAGCCAACTATCATCCTCCTAAATCAGAAAAAACCATCTTAAAAGATCAACTAAAAATCCATGAATCTCAAACCCCTACCACTGTTGCCTTTGACAAAAACACTCGTTATATTTATTATTCAGACCTAAAAACTATTACAAGAAATAGGAGTACACTAGCATGAATAAACTAAAAAAACTCATTCTTCTCCTCATTACAACTATTATCACCCTACAACCAACCAGAGTCTTCGCCCTTAAAGATTCCGATTGGGATATTTTTGATATCAATGGTATTTATTACTTTGATAAAGATGCCGCCAACTGCATCACCTCAAATCTTTCTGGTACTCTTAGTAAGCTTTATGATGGTAATGAAATTATCAGTCAATCCGATTTAGCCAAAATCTCCGCCAACCGTCCATTTTACGAAAAAGCCGCTGCTCCTTACGGTTTTCCATGGCAACTTCTTGCCACAATTCACTATCGTGAAACCAGCCTAAGACACTACAATCCCCCTAATGGACAAGGGGTTTATCAGCTTTATACCTACACTAACGGTGGTACTAATAGTAAAGCCTTTACCAACTTCGGCGAAGTTTCTGACGCTGAATTTCAAAGGCAAACCGATATCCTTGCTCAAATGCTTCAATCACTCTACGGTGCTGGTTTAAACTTAAAAACCGACGACGGTATTAAAACTCTCCTTTTCCGCTACAACGGTACTGCCCGTGCCTACATTGCTCAAGCTCGCACCCTAGGTTACAGCGAACAGGAAGCTGCTCGTGGTGAAGGCTCTCCATATGTCATGAATCTAGCTGATGCTAAACGCGATTCTCGCAAAAACACCAATTGGCTCCAAATTAAAACCGATCACGGCAAGCCAAGTTCCGCTAATCTTATTCCGGGCGCCTTCCTTATTTTTTCCACCTTAGGTGGCTCTAATGGC
>CALFGG010000043.1 GCA_937958235.1 uncultured Candidatus Saccharibacteria bacterium | reverse complement strand
ATGCCGGTTTGGAAGGGTGATAAGGGTACCGTGAAAGTAGTGGGTTCTTATGATGAGCTTTATGAGCTTTCAGGGGTGAGACTAGAAGATTATCACCGTCCTTGGGTAGATGAAATTGAATTTGAGATTGATGGTGAACACTTCAAACGAATTGACAAAGTGCTCGACTGTTGGTTTGAATCTGGGTCGATGCCGTTCGCGCAATTACATTATCCGTTTGAGAATAAAGAAAAATTTGAAAAGAATTATCCGGCAGACTTTATCGTTGAGTATGTGGGGCAGGTACGCGCATGGTTTTACTATGTACACGTAATTAATACTGCATTGTTTGGTAATAATGCGTTCAAAAATGTAATTACGACAGGTACAGTGGCGGGAAATGATGGGCGTAAGATGTCGAAATCACTGGGAAACTATACGGATCCGAATGAGTTGATGGATAAATATTCAGCAGATGCTTTAAGGTTCTTGATGCTATCCTCGCCAGTATTAGCGGGGGAGGATTTTGCTTTGATTGATAAGGATGTGTCAGATGTGGCACGTAAATTGTCAATGATCTGGAATGTGTTTGATTTCTTTACAATGTATGCTTCAGTGGATGGATTTGACTCGAATTATGCAATTAGCGTGTCAAAGTTAGAGAATCCATTAGACATCTGGTTGGTTTCAAAAGTTTACGTATTGCGTAATCAAATTACAGCAGGAATGGAAGCGTATAATATACCGAATGCATTATCAGAAGTACTAGCTTTTATCGATGATCTTTCGAACTGGTTTGTGAGGAGGTCGAGAAGGCGTTTCTGGAAGTCGGAAGATGATAATGATAAAAATGCGGCCTATTCGACTTTGTACTATACCTTAGTTTATCTCGCGAAACTTTTGGCGCCATTTACGCCATTCCTTGCAGAGGAGTTGTATCAGAAAATGACCGGTGCGACTTCGGACTCTTCAATAGTGGAGTCAGTACATCTGCTTGACTGGCCAGAGGCTGGTGAGATTGATCAGGAAGTGCTGAACAAAATGGAACGTACTCGCGAAATGATTACCGAGGGTTTAGCATTGAGAATGCAACGAAGTGAAACTGAGGAACAGATTAAGGTAAGACAGCCACTGGCGAAATTTGTCTATACAGGTGAAAAGTTGGATGAATTTTATGAAAAAATTATTGTCGAAGAGGTGAACGTAAAAGAAGTTGCAAACGGTGATGAATTGATGCTTGATAAAAATTTGACACCGGAGCTGCGCGCAGAGGGTTTTGTACGTGAGTTGATTCGATTTGTACAGTCTGCTAGGAA
>CALFGG010000042.1 GCA_937958235.1 uncultured Candidatus Saccharibacteria bacterium | reverse complement strand
AATTACGGGCTAAATGGCGACATTGCTTTACGATTAGCGCGAGCAAGAAATGCAGGTTGTGATGGTGGGGAAGATTATGGTCTTTCGAAAAGTAATTTTGATCGAGAAATTAATCAGCAGAGAATTTTTAATGCTATAAAGAATAAAGCGATGTCAATTGGGATTTTGACAAAACCCACAAAAGTGATTCGATTAATTGATTCACTGGGAAATAATGTGAAAACTAATATTACTATGGCAGAAGTAAGAACATTGATTGATATTGCGACAAATTTAAATGGTGAAATTGAATCAATATCAACAATAGATGAGTTTGGAGTGGGAAGAATTGGTGTACAAAGTATTGTGTTGCCAAAAGGTGCTTCAACTTATAGTGAGAGTTCAATGTTTAATTATGGTGATTTTCAGAGATATTTAAGAAAGAAATTATTGAAATAAAAATAACCCTATCGGGTCATTTTTTTCATACCTTCTGGAAGCGAGAGGATGAAGGGATGTCGCTTCGCTCCATGCAAACCTGGGCTCGAATCCTCGTTTCTTCTTGCGAAGAAATAAAATAACCCTATCGGGTCATTTTTTACTTCCTGGCGGAAGCGAGAGGATTCGAACCTCCGATACATTGCTGTATACACGCGTTCCAGGCGTGCTCCTTCAACCACTCGGACACGCTTCCGTCTGGATAGATTATAACAGATATCAAGTATTTTTATCAAATATGAAATATGGATTTTAAAATTATTGAATTTAGACCATTGAATTTAGATATTGATGCGTTTCTTTTTTGCAAGAATAAGGTTTCCAATTATGAAGATAATGGAAAAGAGAACTAAAACAAGAAGATTTGGAAGGATGGTGAGGAATGAATTGAAGTCGAATTGTGTCATGGTGGTGATTTTATGATTTGTGTCGATATACCAGTAGGAGGGGAAGATGCGGGCGATGACGAGAACGAAGCTTGGAAGAAAATAAGTTGGGACGAAGGCGCCGGAAAGGAAGGCTGGGGCGAGGGAAAGAAGATTTACAGCACCGGAGACGGCATCTTTTGAGAGATTGAAGGTGGAGACAAGTTCGGCGAGAGTGAGGGCGGCCAGAGAGTAAAGCAAAGTGTTAAGGATTTGGAAGAGGAAAAATGGGGTGAAGATGATGTTACCCAGTACGAAAAAGCTGAGGATGATAAGTAGAATGAACACTGCAAAAGCAAAAATGGAGTTAGCGAGAAGAAGGTTGAGGTTATATTTTTTTAAAGTGAGACTTGAAACCATAGTACGTTTTTTAACAGGGGACTTATTGAAGCTGGCATTAATAAAACAAGTAACATAGAGAATGATTGCCATGATGGTGTAGCTGGCAAAATTAAAGAAGGCTGCGATTTTGCTGAGACTGGTGACGTTTTTGCTGGCAAGTTTGACGGTTGGAGATTGGTTGAGTTTTTGATTGAGATTTGAGATGATTTTGTCGGAATTTTTGGATGGATCGAGGGGGAGTGTCGAGGAATTTTTGTCTGAAGGATGAGACTCAGCTGGTAATTCTTTAGAGTCGAGAATTTCGGTTCTTTGTAACTCAAAATAACGCTGAATAAGATTTTTGGAAAGTTCAGCTGTGTAATTGCCGGAGGTGCGATAGTCGAGGGTGATTTTCTCGCCGGCAAGAATTTTTGATTCAAGGTCTTCTGGGAGATAAAGGATCATACTGATTTCTTGATAGAAGAGAGCATCGGTAGTCTCGGCTTCAGTGAGATTGATAATTTTGGTATTTTTTGATAAATAATCAAGAAAATTTTTGGTATATGGCTTGGCTGAAGGGGCTGTAGGACCTTGATTAATGACGGTGATTTCTGGTTTAGTGTCGACAAAATCAGTGACTGGGGCGGCGCTCAGATTAATAATGGAAAGGCTAGTGAGGATGGTGACATATAAGAATACGATCCACCAATATTGTTTCATTATGCGCCAGAAGGTTTTGAATACGATCATGAAAATCCTTAAATTAGTTCCTTTAATAATTGATTAGAGAGATTTGAATTTTTGTTTTTTAAGCACGACGATTGAGAGGGAAATACAGAGGATTGAGAAACAGGCTAGGCTAATGATATTGGAGTTATAGCGAGAAAAATCATCGTAGATATTGAGGGAATAGAGACCATCAACAATCATATTGGCCGGGTTGATCTTGTTTAAGAGTGGAAGATTGGTGTCGACGAGATATTTAATGGCGGGACCCATCATGCCAGCAAGGAAGCAGGAGAAAAGGAAGAAAAAAGTGATGATATTAGTTTTGACTTCTGAGGTGGCTTTGATGAGAGTGCCGATACTGGTACCGAGAGAAATGCCGGCGAGAGAGCCTAGGATGGAAATCAGGAGAATGCGAGGAAGATTGTTGCCGTAATCGATTTTGAGGATGTAGATATTAAAGAGGAAAATGATGAAAAGTAGGACGAGATGGGTGAGGTAACAACTGAGGAAACTGCTGAGAATGAGAACTGGTTTTTTAGCGGAAGAAACAGAGAGGCGTTTGCCGCGTTCGCTCATATTGGCGAGCATTGAGGAGATAGTAAACATAGAAATAAAGGCGCCGGAGAGACAGGCCATAGCGATGAGGGAATAATATTCGATAGTAGTATAATCTAGGGTCTTATCAGAAGTGGAGTGAAAATCGAGGGTGTTTTCACTAAGATCCTTGAGTTTATGGCTAAGGTTTTGGCTGATGCTTTGGCCGATTTCGGATTGTAGCTCTGCAATATTTGGTCTTTGTCCGGACTTAATTTTAGCTCTTACTGTAGACTCTATATGTGCTTCTAGGTTAGTAAGTTGTCGTTCGTAGATTGGTCGCTTATCGTTGATAGATTCGACAATTTTTTTAAGGATGGTTTCTTTTACTCCTGGGGACTTGAAGGTTAAGACTGGTTTTTGCTGTTCGATTTGCAGAATGCCGCTTATAGATTTGTTTTCGAGAAGAGAATTAGCTGATTCATAATCATCAACATAAGTGGTTTCTAGGATAAGTGATTGATTATTTTTATTATTACGACTGTCTGATTTTTCGAGACTGGAAATGGCGTTTGAAAAATACAGATCATTTTTAAAATTATCATCATTAATGACAGCAACCTTGATAGCTTGGAATGAACTACTTTGCTTCATATTGGAAAAAGTCATGCGGAAAAGGATCCCCATGATGAGAATGAAAATAAAATTCCAGAAAAGAAGAGACTTATTTCTCGAGAGAATTTTGATGTTGTATTTGAAATTATGAAGGAACATGTTAATCCCTAAGGGCTTTGCCGGTTAATTCTAGAAAAACATCGTTAAGGGTGGGCCCTTCGACGACCTTTGTTTTGGTTTTAGCAAGTTTTTTGAGTTCTTCAATAGTACCGCTGGCGATGATTTTGCCATTATCAATAATAATAATACGGTCGCAAAGCTCTTCAACCTCTTCCATGTAGTGCGTTGTGTAAATAATAGTGGCACCGTGGTCGCGAAGTTTTTTAATGTCATTTAGGATATTGTTGCGACTCTGGGGGTCAACAGCGACGGTTGGCTCATCGAGGAAAATTAATTCTGGTTTGTGAGCGATGCCACAAGCAATATTAAGGCGGCGAAGCAAACCACCGGAAAGTTGCTTTGGGCGATATTTTTCGAATTTTTCGAGACCGACGAGTTTAATGGCGTCTTTGATATATGATTTTCGAGTATCTTTGTCTTTTATATATAGTCCACAGAAATAATCGATATTATCGTAAACGGTGAGTTCGTCAAAAACAGCCACTTCTTGGAAGATGACACCAATTTTTTGTTTAAGGTCATATGCGCTGGGGCGCATGGTTTTGCCAAAGATTTTGATTTGACCTGAGTCAAATTGTAGAAGGGAAAGAATACAGTTAATAGTAGTGGTCTTACCGGAGCCGTTGGGGCCAAGAAGGCCTAGGATTTCACCTTTTTTTACGGAGAAACTGAGGTCTTTGACGGCGTATTGATTTTTATATTTTTTAACAAGATTTTGAACTGAAACAACGGTATCCATGCAATTATTGTATCAAAAAAATTAGTTTTATGAATTTTTGGCTTGTGGAATATTTAACCTCGAAGACTTATTTTAGAAAATATGGTTTCAATGTCAGATATTGTGATGTTTGACCAATATTCTCTAGTTACAAGAAAGCCACTTGAGGTAATTAACTCTTCGTCTAAAATTAAACATCCTTTAGTTTGAAGCTGTTCGTGGAATTTATCAGTGAATCCTGAATTTTTGATTTCGTTTAACGAGGTATTTAAATATTCTATGAGGTTCGGGAAAAGTTTTTTTGTGGTTTTTAGGAGACGAAGTTGTTTTTTTAGGCCAATATAATTTGGATTTATCTGATAATCCGACCACTGTTCATGTGTAATGTAGGTAACAAAATCCGGAAAGATATATATGTATGGATCGAGGACGCTTGAGATAGAGTTGATAATTGCGCTTGCTAATGGCTTAAGATGATTTTCTGTAATTTCTATATCGATAATAAGATCTTTTTCTATAAAAGAACCAGGTGATTTACGGGAGAGGGAAAAATATTGAGTTTTATCAGTGCAATCTTTAGATTGGATGGGCGATGTAATATTTTTTGTGAGCGTTGATTGATGGAGATTTAAAACCTCTTGAGTTAGAGAATTAAGATCATAGGTGGCATTGCGTTGTTTATCGCAACTAATTCGGGAAATTGCACGAATAATGTTTGATTGCTCAATTGTAAATTGAGCCAAGACTTTAGTTAGGTTAATTAAATTATTGGTATTAGAAAAAACTACAATCCCGTCATAGTTATCTGCGGTAAAATTTTCATCGAGTGAATTCAGGATGTGTTTTTCTTTTAGTAGAGTATAAAAATAATCGCTAAAAAGATGCTGGTATAGATTACCTAGCAGGCGAGTGTTTGCTTGTTTAATTATAGTATCGAGATTGCTCATTGATTTATTATTTAGCTAGTTTAGTGTGTATATCAAAAACGTTTTGTTGCACAATTAGTGAGCGTTCGAAGAGAAACTGGAACCAGAGAATATTTATAATGATGGAAATAATGACTAGAACGATGGAAGTGACAGAAAGAATTAATGGTAGTTTATTATTCTTCTCTTTGTTGGTTTTTTGTGCCATTTGATTATTCTCCTTATTTTATGAAAAATGAGCAGTTCTATATCGTGCTAAGGATAATGTAGGGTATTTAGCGATAATTAATTACAATACCT
>CALFGG010000041.1 GCA_937958235.1 uncultured Candidatus Saccharibacteria bacterium | reverse complement strand
GGCTCGACGTCGTGGCCATCGACGCCGCCGTCCTGGGCGAGCACGAGGGCCTGGCCGCCCCCAGCCTCGACGACGTCGCGCAGGCGGAGGCCTGGGCGCGGGCGCGCGCCGACGAGCTCATCGCCTCCCGTGGCAGACTGCGCGCATGACCCAGGCCCTCGCATACGCCCTCGGCATCCTCGTCCTCGTCATCGGGATCGGCATCTCGGTGGCGCTCCACGAGCTCGGGCACATGATCCCCGCCAAGCGCTTCGGCGTGAAGGTCCCCGAGTACTTCATCGGCTTCGGCCCCCGCGTGTGGTCCACGCGCCGGGGGGAGACCGAGTACGGCGTGAAATGGATCTGGCTGGGCGGCTACGTCAAGCTCGTCGGCATGATCCCCCCGGCGAGGGCGGACCGCCCGGACAAGCCGGGCTCGCAGGTCGCCGATGCCCGCGCGGACGCCCTGGCCGAGATCGGGCCCGGTGAGGAGCACCGCGCCTTCTACCGCCTCAGCGTTCCGCGCAAGCTCGTCGTCATGGCCGGGGGGATCCTCACCAACCTCGTGCTCGGCATCGTCCTGCTGGCCATCGCCCTGGGCGGCATCGGCGCGCCGGGCAGCACCACCACCCTGAAGTCCATCTCCACCTGCCTGACCGCCGACGTCGAGTCCGACGCCCCCTGCGGGCAGTCCGACCCCGCCTCCCCCGCCGCGGTGGCCGGCCTCCAGGCGGGCGACGAGATCCGCTCCTGGGACGGCGCGCGGACCTCGTCCTGGAAGGACGTGCAGAGCGCCATCGCCGCGTCCGGAACGCGGTCGGTGCCCGTCGTCGTCGAGCGAGATGGCGCGGAGGTCGCCCTGACGGTCACCGCCGTCGAGGTCCAGCGCAAGGTCCGCGACTCCCAGGGCAACCCCGTGCTCGACGCGGACGGCAATCCCACGACCACCGCCCGCCCCTACGTCGGCATCACCCCCACCTACGGGGCGGTGCCCATGCCGGTCGGCGAGCTCCCCTCCACGATCGGGCAGGCGGTGACCGGCACGCTCAAGGCGATCGTCACCCTTCCCGTGGGCCTCTACCACGCCGTGTCCGCCGGGCTCGGCCACGAGGAGCGCTCCGCCACCGGCGTCATCGGCCTGGTGGGGGTCGGGCGCATCGCGGGGGAGGTCTCCAGCGCCGGCACGGGCGCGGACACCGGGAGCATCCCGTTGTCGCTCCGCGTGGCCCAGATGCTCATGCTGCTCGGCTCCCTCAACCTGGCGCTCTTCGCCTTCAACCTCATCCCCCTGCTGCCCCTCGACGGCGGCCACGTCGCCGGCGCGCTCTGGGAGGGGGCCCGGCGACGCTGGGCCCTGGCGCACGGGCGCCCCGACCCCGGCCCCGTGGACACCGCGCGCCTCCTCCCCGTGGGGCAGGTGGTCTTCGGCGTGCTCATCGTCATGACCGTCATCCTCGTGTGGGTCGACCTCGTCGCGCCGATCACCGGTTGAACGCGCTGATCAGGAGTATTCTGCTAGCCCATCATCGTGGGCGTGTGCCTGGTAGCGGATGGGCACGTGGGTGGAGTGCTGCTCGGCTACATGCTCGGTGGCTGGGCAGGGCTCGCAGGCTATCGCGCGGTTGTCGCTGCCTTGTTCAGCAACTCTTTCAGGCTGGCGCCCAGCCGCCCGGTGCCGTGGTGGCTCATCGCGCTCACCACACCCGGCGGCGTCGTGCGCGCGCGCAGCGCGGTGACATACTGGAGCGCGTGACTGAAGCGATCGCCCTTGGCATCCCCTCCATGCGCGAGGAGCGCCCTGTTCTCGCCCCCCGCAAGCCCACCCGCAAGGTCCGGGTCGGAGACCTGTTCGTCGGCGGTGACGCCCCCATCACCGTGCAGTCGATGACGACGACGAAGACCCACGACATCGGCGCCACCCTCCAGCAGATCGCGGAGCTCACCGCCGCCGGCTGCGACATCGTCCGGGTCGCCTGCCCGACGGACAAGGACGCCGAGGCGCTGCCCATCATCGCCAAGCAGTCGCGCATCCCCGTCATCGCGGACATCCACTTCAACCCCAAGTACGTCTTCGCCGCCATTGAGGCCGGATGCGGCGCGGTGCGCGTTAACCCCGGCAACATCCGAAAGTTCGACGACCAGGTCGCGGCGATCTGCAAGGCCGCCTCCGACGCCGGGGTGAGCCTGCGCATCGGCGTCAACGCAGGCTCCCTGGACCCGCGCCTGCTCAAGAAGCACGGCAAGGCCACCCCTGAGGCCCTCGTGGAGTCCGCCGTCTGGGAGGCCGGCCTCTTCGAGGAGTGCGGCTTCCACGATTTCAAGATCTCGGTCAAGCACCACGACGTCGTCACCATGGTGCAGGCCTACCAACTGCTGAGCGAGAAGGGCGACTGGCCCCTCCACCTCGGGGTGACCGAGGCGGGCCCCGCCTTCCAGGGCACCATCAAGTCCTGCGCCGCCTTCGGCACGCTGCTCGCCCAGGGCATCGGGGACACCATCCGCGTCTCCCTGTCCGCACCGCCGGTCGAGGAGGTCAAGGTCGGCACCAAGCTCCTGGAGTTCATGGGCCTGCGCGAGCGCGAACTCGAGATCGTCTCCTGCCCCTCCTGCGGGCGCGCCCAGGTGGACGTGTGGACCCTCGCCGAGTCCGTCGAGGAGGGCCTGAAGTCCATCAGCGCCCCGCTGCGCGTGGCCGTCATGGGCTGCGTCGTCAACGGCCCCGGTGAGGCCCGCGAGGCGGACCTCGGCTGCGCGTCGGGCAACGGCAAGGGGCAGATCTTCGTCCATGGCAAGGTCGTCGAGACCGTCCCGGAGGACCAGGTCGTCGAGACACTCATCAAGCACGCCGAGGCCATGGCCGAGCAGATGCGCGCTGAGCTCGGCGAGGAAGCCCTGGAGGGCACGGCCCCCTCGGTCCTGGTCTGAGAGGGATCCCATTCCGGCGGGCGCCCCCGCCACTCGCGGTATGCCCCTGTTCTCGCGCCGACTGACCCCCGTGAGCCCCCGCCGTGCCGGGGGCGTGCTCGCCCTGTGCTCCCGCGACCCCGTCCTCTGTCTGCCGCTCGCCCAGCAGCTCGAGCGCTGGAAGCACTGGGGATCGGGCGACGTCGTCGTCCTGGGCCGGCCCGCCGCCCCCGACGCCGCCACCGCCGGAGAAGCCGCCTGAGAAACCAGAGCCGGAACCGCTTCCTGGTACAGTGACTGAACTATTTAAGCTACTGCTGAGGCTACGTAAACTGGAGCTGGAGAAGCTATAGTAAAGTGGTAAAGCGAGGTCACGTTCGTCAACTAATGTATAGTAATGCTCAAGTGATTTGCGCCAAGATTTTTCCTGACCAAAGATAATGGCGTAGGGTAAGAGTTTTTCGTATAGCTTGACAATTCCCTGATTTGAGGTGTCTGCTCCCTTTGTGCTTTGAAGAAGTTTAATTCGATCAGCTTCCGCCATTTTGATATAGGTTTCAAGTCCAGCAAGATAATTGGCTTGCTCTAAACCCTGGTTGGTGTACTTCATATAGCGATAACCAATAGCGGATCCGCAAGTAACAATAAAGAAGAAGGCTGGTACGAAGTAAAAAGCAATATTTAGCAGAATTTCGTTTTCGATAATGGCGACTGAACCATATTCGCCGAAGGTATTAATGAACCATTCCTGATTAATTATGCTGGTAACGATGATTGCAATGGCGACCGCGGCAACTGTGACAAGCTTAATGACAAGCGGCCATTTAATATTTTGGAAGAATTTAGTTTCTGGTTCTAGGTCTTTGCGTTCTCTAAGCGAAGATTCAACTTCGGCATCGAATTGTTTGTAGAGTGCAGTTAGAGTACTGCTGTAGCGGTGAGCCTTTAGTTCGATAACTTGATTTTCTGTGAGCTGCTCGATGCCACCGTTCATGATATTTAACAGGGAGAGCTGCTCTTTTGATAAACCTTTGAGGTCTTTAATGCGGATTGCCCAGGATTCTTTATTAAAGAGTTTCTTTTTGCCATCTTCGTGTTTAATAATTTCGATTTTCTTCTGAACGGCAAGCTCAAGTACGGCTGCAACTTTAGGATTCTGAGCAGGTTTTAGATAGAGATTAGAGGCTTCAGCGATAGTATAACCTTCAAGTGGGGTAAACTGTGGGGCTGTGAAAAGGCTCTTATAGAAACGTCTTTTAGGAGCAATCTTTTTAATATAACGGCGAACAAGAATGGCAATGGTTGTAAGAAGGACAATTAGTGCGCCACCGAAGGCGAAATAGGCAATATAGCTAATGCGAACAGGAGCTGGGGTAAAAGTATTTTCTGGAAAAGCAATGCCAAAGGTTAGCCCCTCGCCTCGAGAAAGATTTTTACTTGTAAAAGTGAACCCGTCGGCGGTTTCGACGGTCTTGTCGCACTCGTCGCGGGAGCCGTAGGCGCCACTAAAACAGATAGTAATATCGTAGAGTTCAGGTAGGAGTTTTTTATCGACATGAACATTGGCGGTGACAGAATTGAAGGATTGTTTCCAAGCACTACCATTGGCGTTCCAATAGATTTCCTGGAATTTATGGATAGTGTTCTCTTTATCCTCGGCGGATTTTTCTAATTCAACATCATTGGCGACGTTCTCAAAATCATATTCAATAGTATAGGTCTGTTCACCGGTGACATAGGTATTCTGATTGCCAATTTTTAGAACAATGTTACCGTCAGTGAAGGAGACAGTATAGGGTTCTTCGTTTCCATTGCGTTTGACCTTGGCTTGAAACTTTGAAGGATTTGAGATGACAATATTTTTGCCACCGTTATTTGTAGCAGGAATAATTCGTTTGATTCCATGGTTTTGGTCATAATCGGGGAATTTAGCGACTAAGGTCTCAACGACGTGCATCTTGGCAAGATTATTATCGTCTCTAGTCACATAATAATCGCCGGTAAAGCTATTAAATGTAAAATTATCGGTAATATCAAAGTCACTACGACGACGCCTGGCGTTAACTGGAGGAGTCAAGAGGACAAGCGAAACTAGGCTGATAATTAATGTGAATTTGAGAATATTTTTAATTTGCCGAATCATGTCCTAAGTATAACAGACTATGAAAGATTTGTCGGTAAACTATTAATTGCTTTCTTAATGATATTGATTGATGACTGTAATTTGAGAGATTCTGTCTCAGTGAGTTCGCTGTCGAGGCGATGGATGATACCCTTTCTTCCCACTACAGCTGGAAAGCCAAAATATGTATCAGAAAAAGCATCGTATGTAGAAACTGGAAGCACCCGACATTCATCATTGAAGATGCAATTAACAATACTTGTGACACAGGCACCAATTCCATAATAGGTAGCACCCTTTCTTTCGATAATTTTATATGCGGCGTGCTTAGTTTCCTCTTCGATAATAGAGAGTTCGGATTGCTTGAGTAATTTATGGACTGGCTGTCCACCGATGTTGGCGGAAGACCAAATTGTGAATTCGGAATCGCCATGCTCCCCAACTTGATAGGCATGGACTGATTTTGGTGAAACTTTAAGCTTTTCAGCGAGATGGTAGCGAAGGCGGGCAGAGTCAAGAACAGTACCAGAACCGATAACTTTGTGGCTAGGAAAGCCAGAATATTGCATGGCGAGGTAACTCATGACATCAACAGGGTTGGTGACAATGAGAAAAATTCCGTGAAAGTTGGCGGCAAGAAGTTGGTCAATTACACTATGGAGAATCTTAGCATTGCACGCAAGTAGTTCCATGCGAGTTTCCCCACCCTTCTTCTGGGCAGCACCTGCAGTAAAAATCACAATATCGGTATCTTTGGCGTCTTTTTTATAACTGCCGGCGGAAATCTTAAGATAAGTGGGGCTAACGGCTAAAGTATCACGTAGGTCCATAGCCTCCCCCTCTGCGTCGTCTTGATTAAGGTCGATAAGAACTAACTCATTAACAGCAGTGCGTTGTGAGACGAGTGAAAAACCAATACTTGCACCAACGTTTCCTGTTCCAATAATCATTACCTTATTTGCCATAATAAACCCTTATAATACTAGTGTTTATTTTAGCATAACTGTCGATTTTTGGCGATCAGGGACTTACTATTTTTGTCGGTGATCCCAAAAGAGGGCAGTTTCTGTGGCTTCAAGAAGATTTTGCGGGTTCCAGAGTACTAGAGCGGAAATTTTGCAGGCAAGAGTTCCAGACCAAAGTGAGAGTGGGGTGTATGTAGTTTTGTCGATGGCGATTGTGTGAACCATGCCGGAGCGCGCAATAATGATTTGATTCTGGTGGAAGGTTAAGATAGTACAGGGGTAGCTGAGGGTGAATTTGTGGAGGATTTCAATCACTGGAAAGATGGGCATAGAAAGAAGAATCATTTTAGGATAAAGTGCGGCTCGGAAGACTTTTTGGAGTTGCGCAAGACTGGCAATCAGGATGAGATTTTGGCGTTCAAGTATGCCTTGAATGTCAGCAGTGATAAGATCGACCGTATCACGAGACAGGACGGCCAGCTGATTCGGGTTAAGCTTTTTAAGGGTATCTGTAATAGCGATTTCGGTGATAGAGTTTTTTGAAAAATCGCCAGAATATAATACGAGATCAGAGTTTAGAGTAAAGTCTTCTAAGGTATTTGAGCGAGCAAAAGAGCCTGAGTCAGTGGATTCAGCAAAGTAAAGTGAGGAAAAAGTGGGTAGCTTGCCCTGCAAAACATCGGGGAGAAGCAAATTGGCGGTTTTAATAGGGAGTGAATTTAGAAATTCAGTATTTTTAATAGCAGTCATGCAATTTTGTAAATTACCACCAAGGATGGCGATGCGGCCAGTCTTTTGTTCGGGAATATTCCAAAGGATTGAGTTATCGGTGATGGGTTGAAGTTTTTGCCAATAATCTGCGTTTTGCATAGTATCCTTTCTTAAAATTGAAGTGTAATTGAGATAGGGCAGTGATCAGAGCCAAGAATCTGGTCATGGATTTCTGCGCTAAGAAGATGCTTTTTTAGTATTTCAGAGATGAAGAAATAATCAATTCTCCACCCTACATTATTCTCACGAGCGTGACCCCAGTGTGACCACCAGGAATATTTAACGGCCTCTGGGTGAAGAGTGCGGAAAGTGTCAAGAAGGTGGTTTTTAACATAATTTTCGATACCTTCTCGTTCTTCTTGGGTAAATCCAGCGTTTTTGGTGTTCTGTTTGGGTCTTGCAAGGTCAATTTCTTGGTGTGAGACATTAAGGTCGCCACAAAAGACTACAGGTTTGGTCTGTTCAAGGTATTTAATATAGTAAAGAAAGAGGGGATCCCAAAGATCATGGCGAAGATTTAGCCTTGAAAGGTCATTCTTAGAGTTTGGAGTGTAAACAGTAACTAGATAAAAATGAGGTGTTTCGACAGTGGTGATACGCCCCTCGTTGAGGGGGGCGCCATACTGATCTTGATGCAGTTGATTGAGAATATTGGTAATTTCTGGATCAGTTTGGGTAGCTAAGAAATGCTCTAAATTCAGTTCAGTACTTTGCAAATGCTGATGATTTTTGGCAAAGATTGCGGTGCCAGAATAACCAGCGCGATCTGCTGAATTCCAGATTTCTTGATAGTCGGGAAAATCAACTTCGACTTGATCTTTTTTAGCCTTTGTTTCTTGCAGGCAGAGGAAGTCGGGGTTTTTAGATTGGAGTAATTCTTGAAGCACGCCTTTTTTGAGGACGGCCCTGATACCATTAACATTCCAAGAATAGAGAGAGTATTGCATATGATTCTCCTAATATTTTTGGCGTTCTCGATCGAGATCGCGATGTTTGATGCTGAGGCGTTTGTCGTATTTTTTCTTACCAGAGGCGAGCGCAATCTCAAGCTTGATATGACGAGAGCCGCCGAAGAGTTTGGTGGGAACAATGGTATTGCCAAGAAGTTTTGATTTCTGAAGAGACAGAATTTGTTTTTTAGTAGCAAGAAGTTTAATGTTTCTGGCAGTTTCGGCGCCAAGAGTAAGGTTGTTTAGCCATAATTCATTATTTCTTAAAGTAATGAAGGAGCCTTTGAGTTGGAGATGATGATCGCGAATGAGACGAACTTCAGGGCCAGAAAGAGCCATGCCACAAATCAGCTTATCGCCAAGATGATAATCGAAACTTGCGCGTCGATTGACGGAGACTTGGTTTTGAGCTTTTTTAGTTTTCTTCATATGGGTATTATAACAGAAGTGAAAGTGGGATTTTGCTGAATTTGATATAATAGAGGAAATGAAAATTGTAATTGCTTCAGATATTTATTACCCAATGACGAACGGTGTGGCGGTTTTTGCGCACAATCTAGCGAATGGGTTAGCGAAAGCTGGACATGAGGTACTGGTGTTATCGCCAAGTTTTAATGGGAAATTTCATATTGAAACCGATGAAGAGAGTGGTGTAAAAACTGCATTTTTAACTTCCTTGCGATTCCCTTTTTATCCAGATCAGATCAATAAAGTGCCTGAGAAGCGAGATTTTCTCGGTATCCAGATGCCAAGACTGGCTTATCGTTATGGTATTTGGTGGTCGGTAAATCCGGTAAAAGAAATCAAGAAAATATTAAAAGATTTTCAACCGGATGTGATTCATCTACAGACGGCAGAAACGATTGCTTTGGCCGTGATGTGGTATGCAAAGAAATACAAAGTGCCACTAGTTTCAACGGGACATGCTTATCCAGATAATATTACGGATCAGCTAAAAATTTTGAAACCAAAATTAATTAAAAAAGCGTCTAACGCCATGCTGCGCGCGTATATGTCGAGTTTTTTGAAACATGCGGAATATGCGACCATGCCAACCGAAATGGCGATAGGTGATTTAATCCCGAAAAATCGTAAACATTTTAAAGTAACGGTCGAGGCTTTATCGAATGGGGTGGACTTAACGGAGTTTTATCCGAAGAAGCCAGATGTAAAGATTTTAAAAAAATATGGATTGACGGCAAAAACTCAAAAGATTTTATATATTGGACGAGTTGATCCGGAAAAAAGTATTAGCGTAGTGCTTAATGCCTTTAAGAGGCTATTGATGCTTCCGAAGGTTGAGACTAAAGATTTAGAGCTGATTATCGTGGGAGATGGGATTGATCTAGCAAATCTGAAAACCTTGGCGAAAGAACTGGAAATTGAGGGGCAGGTGAAATTTTTGGGTAAAATTATGCCACCGGAGTTAATAGAGATTTATCGAGCGGGCTTAATGTTTGTTACGGCATCAGAAACTGAAACGCAAGGTATCGTTCTCATAGAAGCGGCGGCAGTAGGATTGCCTCTTGTAGCGGTGGGTTCTGGGGGGGTATCGGAACTATGCCAAAATCGAAAGAACGGTGAACTTTGTCGTCCAGGGGATATTGTAGGAATTGCTCACGCGATGAAACGAATTTTACTAGAGCCAGAGCGCTTAAAGAAGTATAAGCTAGCCTCAATCGAGATTGCAAAACGTCACGATTTAAAACGAACTATTGCACGTTTCGAAGAGATTTATGAACAAGCAATTATCTTAAAAAATACGGAAGAATAAAATGAATATTTGGCAAAATTTACCTAAAGGTTTTACAATTTTAGCCCCTATGGAAGGGGTAACTGATGTGGTGTTTCGACAAGTGATTGAGCGAGCTGGACGGCCGGACCTGTT